>JBDKTZ010000293.1:0-2405 GCA_039679975.1 Prolixibacteraceae bacterium | reverse complement strand
GCAGTTCCTGGAATAACTGGAAAAACAATCAAAACAATCGTCTTCAGGGTGTCCATTCGGGATTGCAGGGTATCGGCCAATACGAGTCATGGGAAGAGATTTGGTCAAACCCCACATACACCGGTCGTGGAACGATTATCGGTGATTACAAATACGAGGACTGGAACGGGGATGGTGAAATTAATGGTAATGATGTTCACCCGATCCGATACAATCAGTACCCCTGGATGAATTTCAGTTTAATTTTTGATGGCTCATACAAAGGTTTTGATCTGAATTTTCTGTTACAAGGGTCGGCAATGAGTTCATTGATTTACGGTGAACAACTTCGTCAGCCAATGTGGGGTAGTGGTAATTCCGGTGCCATGGAGCAATTTATGAACAGATGGCATCCCGCTGATCCTAATGCAGATCCCTATGATCCGGCAACGATATGGGTGAAAGGCTATTATGCTTATACGGGTTCTTTGCCTGACGTGAATTCTTCCTTCAATACGGTGAACAGTGCGTACTTGCGCCTGAAAAGCATTGAACTCGGATATACACTCCCCTCGAGGTGGATGGCTAAATCAGGAATTAAAAACGTGCGTGTTTACGTGAATACGTACAACCTGATCACATTCACCAAGGTCAATTATGTTGACCCTGAGCACCCAAATGATACTTATGGCTATTTGTATCCATTGAACAAGAGCGTTTCTGTCGGATTAAATGTTAAATTCTAATACTGTAACAAATGAAATTAAGCTATTTTGCAATCGCTTTACTGGCTTTCGGCAGCGTGGCCGTTTCCTGCTCCGATTATCTGGATATACCACCCATGAATGTCGTTCAGGACAAGGATCTGTTTTCTGATGGTTCCGGTATGACGATTTATTTGTCACGAATGTACAGCCAGATGCCCTTCGAAGACTTTAAATACTCTCCCGCCCGTCAATTCTTTGACGACTGGCTGGTCACTCCCGGAGCAAATGAAGGTTCTTCGATTGGACGTGATGCCGGCACCGCAATGACTTCGGAAGGCTGGGCGCGTAACGGCGAATATTGGGGCCGGGCATTCAATTTGCTTCGCGATGCCAACCGTTTGCTGGAGATTTTGCCTGAATACAAGGCAAACTTCAGTGAAGCCGATTACAACCATTTTATAGGAGAAGCCTATTTTGCCCGCGCCATGGTTTTTTATGCTCTGGCAAAACGTTACGGTGGTGTTCCGCTAGTGACTTCCGTCTTGAAATATCCTGATGTTCCGGTTGCTCAACTGGAGACTCCGCGCGCTACCGAGGAGGGGACCTGGAACCAGGTACTGGCCGATTTTGATCTGGCAATTGCCAACCTTTCCGTGACAAGCCCGAAACGTGGTTATGCCAATAAATATGTCGCTTACAGTTTTAAATCTGAAGCGATGTTGTTCGCCGGTTCCGTGGCTAAATACAATAAAATTACCGGTTTTGGCCAGAAAACAGGCGTACGGGTCATTGGCTTCGATGCAAACACCTCTGTTGCAGCCTCAAAAAAGTATTTTAAGGAAGCCTATCGGGCAGCCCGGGAAGTGATGAAGTCAGGCAAATACTCGCTGTATAAAAAGAAATGGTCTGCGAATGATAAGGAGTCCCAGTATCAGAATATGGTTGATATGTTCTTCGATATAACAAGCACGGAGAACATCTATATTAAAGAGTACAAATATCCGGACCTGGTGCATGGATTTGATGCGTATAATATTCCCCGTCAGCTGATGGGAGGTAACGGTTATTCTGCGGGCAACTGTCCTACACTCGACTTTGTCGAGTTGTTTGATGGTTTTGCAAAAAATGCAGACGGTACAATTAAAGTATTTGATAATAACGGTAAGTATCTGATGTTTGATAAGGTAACTGATATTTTTGCCAATGCTGAACCCCGTCTTCGTGCTTATGTGATCTTTCCCGGTGATGTATTTAAAGGGGAAGTGATTGAAATTCGCCGGGGTATCTTTACCGGAGACGCTTCGAATGGCATTAACTCGTTACGGGTGGTTAATGGCGGAGCTCCTGATTATGGTGTTTCCGGACCTTCAAATTACAACCAGGTAGATGCCTATAAAGCGATAGGCACATTTGCAGGCCGGAAATCACTCTTCCTGTCTCAAAATGGTACAACTCACGAAACGGTTCAGTTGCCTGGCGGAGTGATAATGAATGCAGGCGGAAAAAGCGGCCCGTTCACGTCAGACGGTACAGCGGCAATGACCGGGTTTGTCATCCGGAAATGGTTGAATCCGAACATGCCGCAGACCATAGTGCTGGAAGGCCGCTCTGAACAACCTTTTGTTTTAATGCGCTATGCGGAGATCCTTCTGAATGCTGCTGAAGCTGCTTCAGAGCTGATGCTTGCCGGAGAATCAGCTCCCGGCGGGGACAACTTCC
>JBDKTZ010000082.1:0-1884 GCA_039679975.1 Prolixibacteraceae bacterium | reverse complement strand
TGGTAGTTGGCTGGATATTGCGGAAATTGAACTCTCCGCTTTGGGAAACCAATGTTTGTCCAAACGGCGCATAAGCAGTGTTGAAAATCTTAACGAGGAGCTATTGTCCTGGAATACGGAGCGTAATGCTGGTCAGAAGAGTGTCATTTGGCAGTTCAAGACTGCAGACGCCCGTACAAAGCTGAAGCACCTCTATCCTATATTGAACTTTTAAGTGTTACAAAGTACTAGTAAAAAATAATATTTTTTGAGGCTAGAGGAATAAACAAACGAATAATCCACTAACTAACAGGTCATTATCAAGCTTGCTTTTAAAAAAAGAAAGTATGGTTCCCAAATGGCTTTTTACTGTATGTACAGAAATACCTAACTTTTCTGCTATTTCTTTATGACTTAATCCTTCTTCTCTGCTTAGCTGAAAGATTTCTTTTTGACGGGGCGATAATTCACTTAATAAGCCCTGGAACTTCTGCTTCAATTCTTTATAATGAATTTCATAGGTAAGTTCATAGGATTCATCAATATGTTGAAGCGATTTTACATGATCAACATATTTTTGTTCGGTTGCCCTCTTTTTTAATAGATTTACCGTTGCATTATGGGCTACGGTGAACAGAAAAGATTCGAAAGATGAGTAAATATTAATCTTATCGCGGCTTTGCCAAATTTTCATAAATACTTCCTGCACTATTTCTTCAGCATCTGCCTCCTGCTTCACATAACGAAAAACAAACCCATATAATCTTCTGGAATATTTTTTATAAATGATATCAAACGCCGACATGTCTCCGTTTTTCAGGAGTTTTACAAGGTCAGTATTTAAATTGGTCTTTTCCAAGAATTCGCAGAATCATTAAGACGACAAAATTATAAATTTTATTTTACTTCTACTTTGCCGGATTTTAAAATCTGACCTTTCCTAAACTTTGGGAATAAAATCTGTTCGGTATAACCGCTTCCAATCCTTAAATTTAGACTGATTCTCTACATGTGTTCCAATCGAATCCCATTCTAATGTTGTAATTTGGCAGTAACGTTAGAGTCAATAATATAGTGAATCTGATAAAATTTATACGAAAAACACGATGTACGTACACGGATATACGAACAGAGAAGCACTGAGACTGAACGATCAGGCAGCTACTTTAGATGATATTATTCATAATGATTCTATTTTCCCTCAAAATGGTTTAGTACTTGAAGCCGGTTGCGGCGTGGGTGCACAAACCAGAATAATAGCAACAAAAAATCCTGATTCAAATTTCATATCGGTTGATATATCGGAAGATTCCGTAAAAGCAGCAAGGGAAACCATAAAATCGTTAGGGATCAGGAATGTTGAATTCAGGCAGGCAGATATTTATAAGTTACCGTTTAAAGCCGAAACCTTCGACAATGTGATGATTTGCTTTGTTTTGGAACATTTACACAACCCGGTGCAGGCACTAACGGAATTAATGAGAGTACTAAAGACCGGAGGCTCAATAATGGCAATTGAGGGAGACCATGGGTCAACATTCTTCTATCCGGATAGTAAATACGCACACCAGGCGATCGATTGCCAGATTCAGCTTCAAAAACAAAATGGAGGTAATTCAAATATCGGCAGAGAGTTGTACCCCTTGTTTAAATCGGTTGGGCTATCAGATATTACAGTTTCACCGAGGATGGTATATGTTGACGCAAGCAGGCCGCAGCTTGTCGAAGGATTTATAAAGAATACATTTACTGCCATGATTGAAGGAGTCGGAGAAAAGGCCATACAGCAGGGAATTTTAGACAGCTTGTCATTTGAGCAGGGGATAAAGGATTTATATCGTACAGCCGAACCTGACGGAGTTTTCAGCTATACCTTTTTCAAGGGATTTGGAACAAAAAAATAAA
>JBDKTZ010000041.1:0-4836 GCA_039679975.1 Prolixibacteraceae bacterium | reverse complement strand
CAAAAAGACCAGTGCATATTGTTGGATCTGTCCGCTTTGTAAATTGCGGATCGAGTTGCTGGTCGCATTGGTGCCCCATGCCAGGAAGTTGAAGAACCCGTCGATGACATGGCGGTCGAACCAGGCGATGGGTGTGCTGATGTACCGGAAGATGATTTTATGAGTCACGAACTGGTAGATCTCATCCACATAAAACCGGTTTGAGGCTGCACGATGCAGTCCTGCCAGATTTTTGGCAAGTTTGTCGGCTACAGGCTGTTCCGGCCGGCGGTAAACGACCGTTGCGAGTGCGATGGCAATGGCTGCAATAACGACGCTGGTAACAGCCACTGTCGTGTCAAGATGGATGTGATAGGCTTCCCCGTTACTGCTGATAAATGTTCCGAACGGAATCAATCCGGCGACACAGGTCACCGCGGCCAGGAATATCAGCGGGAAGGTCATCGGAAGCTTGCTTTCGTGCGGCTTGTGTGAACCGTGTACTTCCACGTCCTTTCCCCAGAATATTCCGAAATAGAGGCGAAACATATAGAAGGCGGTCAACGCTGCAATGCCGGTCATGACCCAGCCCATTACAGGACTGTAGGCAAAGGCGGCCGCCAGGATCTCGTCTTTCGAGAAGAACCCGGAGAACGGCGGAATACCCGCGATGGCCAGACAGGCAATTAAAAAGGTGATATGTGTAATGGGCATATATTTTCTCAATCCGCCCATGTCTTTCATTTCATTGCTGTGAACGGCGTGGATAATGCTCCCGGCGCCGAGGAAAAGCAACGCTTTGAACATGGCGTGCGTGAACAGGTGGAACATTGAGGCCATATAACCCAGTCCGCCCTCGTGAGGATCGTTGCTGGTGCAAACGCCCAGGGCAACCATCATGAAGCCGATCTGTGAAATTGTGGAGAACGCAAGTACCCGCTTGATGTCGGTTTGCACACAGGCGATAGCTGCTGCAAAGAAAGCGGTAAATGCGCCGACCCACCCGATAATTTCAAGGGTTCCGGGAGCATAAACGATGAATAGCGGGAACATCCGGGCTACCAGGTAAACGCCGGCAACTACCATGGTCGCTGCATGGATCAGCGCGCTGACCGGGGTAGGGCCTTCCATGGCATCGGGCAGCCAGATGTGCAGCGGGAACATCGCGCTTTTGCCGGCGCCGCCGACGAACATGAGTCCAAGCGCCAACGGGAGCATGGCGGCGCCACCTGCCATCAGAGCCGTTTGAGTTGGCGAGAAGGTGAATGTGCCTGCATAGAACCCGTAGAAAAGGATACCGACCAGAAATCCCAGGTCGGCAAAACGGGTCACGATAAATGCTTTTTTACCGGCTGCAACAGCAGCCGGTTTCGTATAGTAAAAGCCGATAAGCAGGTAAGAGCTTACGCCCACCAGTTCCCAGAACAGGTACATCTGGAAAATGTTGGTGGCGACAACCAGTCCCAGCATCGACATGGTGAACAGCGAAAGGAACGCATAGTAGCGTTGGAACCCCTTCTCTCCATGCATGTACCCTAACGAATAGATATGCACCATCAGCGATACGGTCGAAATCACGACCAGCATCAAGACCGAGATCGGATCGAGCAGAATGCCCATATCAAAACGGAGGGTCTCCGTGAAAGCCAGCCAGGTAAAGTTGTAGGGCATCAGTGTTGCAAACGTTCCTTCATCGGTGCGGGGTGAGGTGAAATACTCCCAAGCCGTATAATAGCTCAGCAGGGCGACCAGCGCCAGGGAGATTGTTCCCAGAAGTCCCGCCTGTACAGGTTTTAGCCATTTTCCCCAGACCCCCAGGATGAGAAAGGAAATGAGCGGTAATAAAAGGATAAATATTGAAAAGTTCATTCTTAGTTTTTTTTATTCCGGTTTATTTTTATACTGCCGCGCCCTGACATTTTACAGGTTTCATCGCGACCTTATGTCTTTGCACTTCAATTTCTTACGTTTCAATTACCACTTCATTTCGTTCAGATTTTTGACCTGAATACTGCGTATGTTCCGGTAGATATTGATCATAATGGCAATGGCCACTGCTGTCTCGGCTGCCGAAATGGCGATGGAGAACAACGCAAAAAAATGACCTTCCAATCCGTCAGGGAACAAAAAGCGGTTAAATACGGCAAAGTTGATGTCGGTTGCATTCAGGATCAGCTCGATCGAGATGAGAATTGCCAATGTATTGCGGCGGACAAAAAAGCCATAAATCCCGGCGAAAAACATGATCGCCGATATGATCAGGTAATATTCCATGTGTATCGTCATAATCTTAACGTTTTCTTGCAATTAAGAATCCGCCGATAATACAGGCCAGCAACAGAATGCTGACAGCCTCAAAAGGCAATACGTAACCATATTTATCACCGCTCATCAGGGCATGCCCGATTGTTTTCACGCTGACTTCGACAGGTGCGGGCGCCGAGGGGGACACGAATTTGTGAGTCAGCGTGATGAACAGGATGATGATACCTCCTGCAACCGACGCGCCAAGACCTGCCAGAAACTTGCTGCGTTTCAGTCTTTCAGCTTTATCGCCTTCCCCGCTGGTAAGCAGGATTGAGAAGACGTACAACACGATAATACCTCCGGCATAGACCATGATCTGGACGGATCCAAGGAAGGTATAACCAAGCAGAAAGTAGATTCCTGCGGTTGCCAGCAGTACAAACAACAGGAAGGTGGCCGACCGTACAATACGGGTGGTAACCACCGTCAGTACCGAAAAGACGGTAATAAATGCCGCCAGTACGAAAAACAGGATCGTTTCGAGTGTTAGTCCCATGGTTTATTTCTTTTCAATTACTTTACTTCCTTCGTGATTCAGGACCCGGTTGAGTTTCTCGCGGTTAAAGACGGCATGCTCAAAGGTTTGGTCAAACGTGATGGCATCGTGCGGACAGGCGTTCACACACAACTGGCAAAACATGCACGATCCCAGGTCGTATTTGTAAGTTTTCAGGATCTTTTTCTTTTTGCCGTCGGGTGTCTCAATCGTTTCAGTGATCACTTCAAGCGTGTCGTTGGGACAGGCGTTCTGACACAGTCCGCAGGCCACGCATTTATGTTCGTTATTCTCGTTGTGAGGCATGACCAGCGAACCGCGAAAACGCTCTGCCAGTTTTAATTCAGCCCGGTTTTCAGGATATTGCTCGGTGGTTTTTTTCCGAAAGTATATGGTAATGGTGGTTTTCATGCCGGTGAGCAGCGAGCTTACTGCCTGAAAGATGCCGCCAATGTAGCTTTTCTCGTTCATTTTTTGTCTTTTAGAAATGCAGTCCGAAGACTACGATTAGTACCATGATGATCAGGTTGACCATGCCAATAGGGACCAGGTATTTCCACTCCAGGCTCAGTATCTGGTCGATCCGCAGCCGGGGAAAAGTCCAGCGTATCCACATCAGCAGGAACACTACCACGAATGTTTTGGTAAAGAACCAGATAAATCCGGGAATATAATCCATAATGGCATTGAATCCGTCCAGCCCCGAAATGTGCAAAGGCATCCATCCGCCAAGGAAGATCGTACTGGCAATGGCGGCCACGATGAACAGGTTCAAGTACTCGGCCAGATAGAAAAAGGCGAAGTGCATACCGCTGTATTCGGTATGGTAACCGGCGGTCAATTCGCTTTCTGCTTCGGGCAGGTCGAAGGGACCACGGTTGGTTTCGGCATTCCCCGCGATGAGGTAAATGACAAAAGCAATCAGAGCGGGAATATGGCCTTTGAAAATAAACCAGCCGGACGACTGCAATTCAACGATTTCTGAAAACTGCATGGTACCCATCAAAACCACCATGGTCAGGATTGAAAGCCCGACCGACAATTCGTAGCTGATAATCTGGGCGCCGCTTCGCATTGCCCCGATCAGCGGGAACTTACTGTTACTGCCCCATCCGGCCAGCAGGATACCGACCACACCTGTCGAAGAGGCAGCCAGCAGGAAAAAGACGCCGACGTTGAAGTCGAGAATTTCCAGCCCTTTGCTGAATGGGATGCAGGAGAAGGTTACGATTGAGGCGACAATCACGATGAAAGGTGCCGCTCCGTAAAGAAATTTGTCGGACTGTTTTAGAGCGATGATCTCCTTGGTGAACAGCTTGATCAGGTCTGCAAATAACTGCAGAAGGCCCCATTTTCCTACACGGGTAGGACCCAGACGAAGCTGGAAAAAAGCGCATACCTTCCGTTCCATATAAATCAGAATGAGCGCCAGGAGCGCATACATCACCAAAATGAAAACGCCGACGAGGACACACTCCAGGAATATCGCGAGTCCTTCCGACATCGACGAGATGAGCAGTTCGTGTACCCGGCTTGTTAGTATACTAAAATCAAACATATTATTTAAATTAATTTAAACACAAGATGTCAGACGGCACAGAGCGAAGAGCACAGGGCATGGCGAATCTTCCTGAATGTCGTACTCGCTATACACGATGCGAGCCGGCAATTTAATCGGTCCGTTTTCCGGTTTCCATTCTCCGTTTTCCGCTATGCTCCGCTCTCTATGCCCCATGCTATTCATATTTTTACCTGTCAATATCCGGTACTACATAATCCAGGGTTCCGCCAATGGTAATCAGGTCGGCGATCTTCGATCCGCGGGTAATCGTTTCGACCAGTGAAACGAGTGGCAGCCCGGTGCTTCTCAAATGAAGCCGGTAAGGTGATTTTTCTCCTTTGCTTTCGATAAAAACGCCGAATTCGCCGCGACTGCCTTCGACCGCTGCATAATAGGAACCTTCCGGGACCCGGATAATCGGCTTCATCTTCTCCTGGTAGTTGCCTTCGGGAATGTTGTCGATGAGTTGCTCAATAATGCGCATCGATTCCAT
>JBDKTZ010000219.1:0-2339 GCA_039679975.1 Prolixibacteraceae bacterium | reverse complement strand
CTGTTTTTGGGAGCATTGATCTTTTTCAGATACTCCGATTGGGTCACGGCGTCAAGAACCTTGAAAAGTTCAGGAAGCTTTACGGGAATATTATTATTCTGCAACAGGTATTTCAGGTTTTCAAGTGCGTAGGGAATACTTTTCAGGAAATGTTCCTTTTTCTCATAAAATCCACGGAAACCATAAGCTCCCATGGCCTGCATGATCCGGATGAGTACATAGCCGGTATAAAAAGCTTTGAATTCTTTCCGGTCTACCGGAATGTATTTTTCAAGTGTATCCAGATAAAACTCCAGTAATTCGTTCCTGATCGCCTGCGGAATATCGGCTTTGGCGTCATAAAGCAATGAAGCCAGGTCGTATTGCAGTGCTCCTTTTCGTCCGCCCTGGTAATCGATAAAGGCTACCCGGCTGTCTTTCAACATGATGTTTCGTGACTGAAAGTCCCGGAAGAGGAAAAAATTGCTTTCGGCTTCCAGCAGGAATCCGGTGAATTTTTCGAAATCATTTTCCAGCGCCTGTTCATCGAAATGAATGCGGGCCAGCTTCAAAAAATAATATTTGAAATAATTCAGATCCCACATCATCGATTGTTTATCAAAAGCCGCCCGCGGATAACAGTATTGATAGTCAATTCCTTTTCCTGCAGAGATCTGGATCCGTGGCAATTCGCCAAGCACTTTTTTGTAGGCTGATATAATCTTCTCCGAAAACCCTTCTTTTTCCCTGATTTGAGTCATGTAATCAAAAAGGGTAACGTTTCCAAGGTCTTCCTGCAGGTAGCACGTTTTTCCGGCGTTGACCGCATAAATTTGCGGAACAGGAATTCCGTTGCTGAAAAAGTGTTCCGAAAATTTCAGAAAGGCCAGGTTTTCCTGCACATCCAGATTCCAGGTGCCAATCGCCTGGTGACTTTCGCTTTTTATCCGGCAATATTCGCGGTACGAACCCGAGGGAGGCAACAATTCGAATGAAGTCATTTCTTCCCCGAAATGAACCTCAAACATCCTGATCAGCTCTTCTTTTATCTTTAAGTCCAAAGCTCCTTGTTTTTTTGTTGGAAAACAAAGATAGTGGATTAATGGCTCTTGTTAAAACCGGCTTCGTCCGGTTTCCTGATATTTTTTAAGGATTGAACTTAATTCTGCAACTTTAGCCGGATATTCCAAATACAAGTTATTCGTTTCAGAAGGATCTTCTTTCAGGTTATACAGTTGACCTGCCGGTCCGCCTTCTTTCGCCTCTTCGTATTCCGGTTTGGAAAAACCTCCTGAACCCAGTCCCAATATTAGTTTCCAGTCGCTCTGCCGTATCACGAAAATGCCTTTTGAAGAATGCTGGATCAGTGCTTCCGGCCGTACATATTCGTTCGGATTATCAAGAAGAAGCGGGAGGATGCTGAAACTGTCTTCACCTTCATTGTCAGACAGCTCTTTATTAAGAATTCCGGCGCATGTTGCCAGTAAACCCGTCAGGGAAACTGCTTCAGCGCACTGATTTCCGGATTTGACCTTACCTGGCCATGTGACAATAAGCGGGATCCGGTGGCCTCCTTCGTAGGCATCCGCTTTCATCCCGCGATAGATCGAGGTTGCCCGGTGGTCAAATTCTTCGATAAACTGAGGTTTCCAAAAGGGCCCGTTATCACTGGTAAAGAAAATAATTGTGTTGTCATCGAGTCCCATTTCAGTCAGTGTTTGCAATACTTTTCCTACTTCAGTATCAACCATGTTCACAAAATCACCATATTCGCCCGCTTTTGATTTTCCTGTAAACTCATTGGCGGGCAACCATGGCGTATGAGGAGACGGATAGGGGAGATAAAGAAAGAATGGTTTCCGTGAGCCGGATTGTTTTTTCAGAAATGAAATCGCTTTTTGTGTAACTGTCGGAGTAACCTGTTCAAAATTAAAATCCTCAGCCATCAAACCCGGCCGCCAGAATGCACCGGTTGTACCATTATCGGGATTATTCCCGGGTGATACTTTCGTTAAGGGTGCTGTCAGTATACCATTCTCAAGATAGCAATAGGGCTCCATATCAAGTGAAGCCGGCAGGATAAAGGAATAATCAAAACCATGATTTTGAGGTCCGTCAGTTGGAGGAATTAAAAAGTCGATTTCTTCAGGGGCAGGATCTTTCATCCCTGTGGGGGAATAGTTTTCCCTATTCCCTGCATGTTTTAGTTCCCAATCGTATCCCAGATGCCATGTCCCGACGATTGCGGTGGTATAGCCATTCTTTTTAAGAAATGAGGCCACGGTGGTACGTTCCTTTTCGATCAATGACGGACTATAGCCGTGCAAAACGCCGACAGGCAAACGGCTCCTCCAGGAATA
>JBDKTZ010000096.1:0-12361 GCA_039679975.1 Prolixibacteraceae bacterium | reverse complement strand
GCTGATCGGCCTTGATCTTCGAGTTTTGTACCATCTTCACGGCGTATTCCTTTGAACCGGAGTCCATGAAACGGGTGCCCGAGGGAGCTTTAACCGTTTGCGGCCGGCCGGCTGTATAGGAAGGTTTCCTGACATCGATCACCTGGGGAAGCTTGATCCAGGCACGGGGATGAACGACCAGTTTAAATTTTGACCAGTCGAGCAGTTGCTCCGTGATGACGGGGAAGCCGTCGTGCCCTGCAGGAAGTTCATACACCAGGCGACTGCGCCGTGCCCTCAGGTGTTTGGCGGGAAGCTTCACTTCGGTGTTCGTACCCGTTCCGGGGATCTGGTTCGACTCGAAAAATGCTTCTTCCAGGGTGTGCTGGCTGGTGAAATAAATGATCACCACACCGTTTTTCCTGTTGTTGTCCAACTCCAGATAAGGCGCTTGACCGCGGTTGGTGAAATTGAAATTGTGAAATTCAAATTCCAGCAGGATCATATCTTCCGGGCGCAGAAAGCGGATGGTGAGCGCCCGTTTGGGTTTAAAGCGGATCTTTTCGAACTGCAGGTCCAGTTGCGGAACATTGGGGGCGGTTTTGCGGACGGGCTCCTGAGCCTCGGGCTTCACGACGGTGGTTGCTGAAGGAGCCTTTCTTACGGGTACCTGAACCCCCGGTCTGACCACCGTTGCCGAAGATGTCTTTTTTACGGGTTCCTGGGTATCGATCCGTATTGCCGGCTTATCGCGATATACCGATGTGAGGCTGATGCCGTCGCTGATTTGCGAATGGAAAGCTTTCAGCCGGGGTTCGATCACCTGGCCTGAAAGGGATCCTCCTTCGCCATAGGCTTCAAAATCCGGAAACTTATCGGAAGGTTCAAACTTAAAGGAACCCAGTCGGGTTGAAAACCATTGCCCGTTTTTGTTCAGACTGGCCGAAAAGTAAACTTTCGGCTCTCCGTCATGAAGGTACTCGGCATAATAGAAATACTTCCGGAACTGCAGCATTTCTGAGCCGAACCCGGGATTGCTCATGCTGAGCAGCGCTTTTTTTCCACTGACCCAAAAAAGGGTGCAGCCACCTGTGAGGATGTTCAGCTCCGGCAGTCTGCCTGTGTCGGCAAAGATGTTATGGCCGTCAACTTTCAAGTTGGCTATCATTTGAGGCCAGGCCTCAACGTCAGGTAATCCGACCAACGTGGCATTTTTCTTGCCGGCCGTGATAAAATCGGGCGTTTTTCTGTTAACGGGAGAAATTTTTACACGGCTTATCCTGTAATTTTCTTTGTGGAGCGTTAATAAGAAAGCCTGGTTTCCTGTTAGGTTTAAGTTCCATTGACGGTTAATACGCACCGTCAGCTTGCCGGTCCGGCTCAGCGAATCTTTTCCGTTCAGCCTGACCAACTCCTGATAACCATCTTTACTTCCTTCCAGTTCAGCATCTCCGCCAAGCCATCTCAAAAAGTTCACTGTCCCGGCAATACCCAGTTCCGGGATTCTCATCTGCATGAACCAGTTCCCATCCCTGTAACTGATCTGTGTATGGACCGAAAACCGGAAGGCTGTGCCTCTGTATCTGAGGTTCCGGGCCGCAATCAGATAACCTCCGTTCGGTTCTGAATACTCCAGTGAGTAATCTTTTTCAAAGATGCGTTCCGAAAATTCCCAGCATAACTGACCGTCTCGGTAAAATAAAAGCCTGTTCCCGGAGCGCTTCAACTGAAAAGGCGTAGACGACAGTGATTTCATGGAATCGGCCAATGGATTCCAGACCAGTGCTCCAAGACCCATTGTCCGGATAAAGTTTCTTCTTCCTGGTTCGGGTGTCTTCTCCTTTTCTTCTGAGATGGTAAATTCTCTGGATTTTCTGATGTTTAGATGATGAAAGTTCATGTGTATTTTTTTTCCGTTCAGATTACAGTAATTCATGCAGTCAGTCGGGCCTTGTCTCCGGCAATGGCCCGAGAATTGGACAGGATAAGGATACGCTGGTTCGAAAGTTTCGGTTTAAGATCGGTCTCATACCCATCAGTTCAGGGAGTTAAAAAGAAAAGATACTACAAATAAATGAATTAACAAATACTGTCTTTAGAGATTCTGAATAGTGATCTGGTTGCACATAAATTCATTATTCATTTTGTCTTTATAGCTATTGACAGGCCCAATGAAATAAATTACGGTTGAAAATTTTGAATGGAATATGATTATGAAAAGAATGGGATTGGTTTTATTTTCCGGAATAATCACATGTTTAATAAACAGAAACAACAGTCGGGACAACCTGCCGTTTGCCGGTCTTTGAGCTATTCGTAAATTCTGAAGACCTGTCCGGTGATGTCACCTTCCACGCTTTCGACATAAGCCCTGACAATTTTTTCCATCGGGATAGGAACAATGTCCGGGAAGAACTGGCCAAAATCCTGAATTGATTCGATAACAGGCCCTGGACTTACAATATTAATACGCTGGTTCTTGGGCAATTCAAGGCTGGCGGTTTCGGTAAAGCTGTTCAGTGCACTGTTGATAATTGCCCTTCCGGTAGCGCCTTTGGCATGCCGGTCAGCAAATATGCCCGATGTTAAGGTGAAACTCCCGTTTTCTTTGAGGTAATGTTGTCCTATCAGAATGAGATTAATCTGTCCGAAAAGCTTTGCCTTCATGTTGTCCAGTAATTCTTCTTCCGTAAGCTTCCTGAAATTATCCAGTGCCCCTGAAGCAGTTGTACTGATGCAGGCGTCAAGAATCCCTATGGTTTCAAAAAGATGCAGGATGGAACGGGTAAATGTAATATCCACCTGAAATTTGGCGTTTGAACGTGAAGCAATGATGACTTCATGACGGGGTGCCAAAGCTTCTGCAACTTTTTCACCAATGGTGCCGCTTCCTCCGATTATTAAAACTCTCATCGTTCGTAGCCATTTTTCCGTACAATTGATGAAACAAAATCAGAGGAAATTAGTTCAAAAAAGGCCTTTCTGTTATTCGAAAGGCCTCTCCGGTTATCTTGAGCGTATTTCCCTGCGCATGAATGAATAATAACCCAGTGCAAACAACAAAATAGATCCCGCAACAAGTCCGGTCACCTGCGGCCAAACCATCAGCAGGCTTTGTCCCAAAGGCAAAGGCGTTGGAAGGGCTCCCTGTGTTTGCTCCATCGTCAATGCGCCCAGGCTTCGTACCGATGGCATCAGCAGAGTCGTGGTTGCCTCACTGAACAGAAAGCTGGGATTAAACCGCATCAGGTTTAAGATGAAATTCTGGTAAACCACCACCTGTTGCTCAGACAGCATTCCTTTTGGAGCCATTCCTTTTGCCAGGAGGTCGATGATAATATTATAAAAGATGCTGAAAAACAGCCATATGGCTATTCCTGCCAATGCAGAGGTAGCAGCCTGCCGGAATTTTACTGAAAAAAAGATAGACAAGTTGAGCCAGAATGCTACGTATACAATGCTGATCAGGATGAAAAAGATGATACGCATCAGTTCATCAGGTGTTGGCGGAATCCCCAGTGCAATAAGCCCGGAACCCATCACCATTAGCGCAAGAACAAGAAATAGTGCGCTGACGACGATCAACGACGCCATGAGTTTGGCATTGATGATGTAATCCCGATAGATCGGCTGACTCAGCATCCGGCTCAGGGTTCCACGGTTATGTTCGGAATTAATGGCGTCAAACCCCAGACTGATACCTAATAAGGGACCCAGGAAACTGAGAAAAATAGTGAATGAAGGCAAAGTGCCGTCTGAAATTGTGAATAACTTGAGGAAGAAAAAAGCTCCTTCAGCTTCGCTTCCTCTTGTTGCCTTTCCGAACTGTGCGAGAGAGGTATACATGGATCCCAGGCAGGTAAGGGCGATGAGTGCGATAAGAATAATAAACCTCCAGCTGCTCACATGGTCCGATACCTCCTTCATGACCATGACCCAAAACGGATGTTTCACCTGGCTTTTAGAATGTGTTCTTCCCATGCTGAATGCCTCCTTCAAAATAATGGTTGTAAATATCTTCCATCCCATGTTTATCATTTCCAAATAACTGGGTTGAAAGCGCAGGAATATCTCCCTGTGCTACTATTTTTCCCTCCACGAAAATGCCGATGCGGTCACAAACTTGTTGAACCTGATGCAGATTATGAGAAGAAAATAAAACAGTAAGTCCCTGTTTATCGCGCAATTCAATGATCAGTTCCAGAAATGCCCGGACTCCCTGCGGATCAATACCTGAAGTGGGTTCATCGAGGATGATCACCTCTGGACTCTTGATCAGGACATCAGCAAGCCCCAGCCGCTGACGCATACCCTTGGAATATTTACCGGCCTTTTTTGTCCACGCCTCTTCATCCAGCCCTACATGTTTGAGCAATTCGATGGCTTTTGTTTTTGCATCAGCTTCAGGAATGCTGTTTAACATGGCTGTATAGACCAGGTTTTCCAGTCCGCTGCGGTCGTCGTAGAATCCGACATCCTCGGGCAGGTAACCGACTCTTTTCTTTACTTCAATGGGATGACGGGTAGGATCAATGTCGCATACTTTGGCCGATCCCGCTGTTGGCTCAGTCAGTCCCAGCATCATCAGGATCGTTGTTGATTTCCCCGCGCCATTCGGACCGAGGAGACCAAAGATTTCACCTTTCCGGACTGTGAGGTTGATATGGTCGACAGCTGTGAATGATCTGTATTTTTTTGTCAGATCAACCAGTTCAATAGTATGTCCGGTCATGTTTTATCTCCTCCCAAATTTTCGAAACAGGAAAAATACTCCACCAAGTGCAGCAAGGATAACCAGCACACCAATCCATCCCCAGATCAAGGGTGTTTTCACCATCACCCTGAATGCAATTTTAGATGAGGTTTCAGGATTCTTTGCCTCTAGGTTGGCCACATAATCGCCCGGGATCGCTTTTTTATCAGCCTGGATTGTGGCGTACACAGTAGCATCATTTCCGGGAGCCAACCTGTCTATTTTTACCGGGTCAAAGATGACCTGCCATTTGGATGGTACCGCCGATTTCATTTCAATACCCGTCAGTTCCGATGAACCGGTATTACGTATAGTTAGTTGCAGCTTCTTTGAGCCTCCTGCCGTGACGTTCGTGCTGACCAGTCCCGTTGGAGTAGTGAGTTCCATCGAGTAGGAGCCCGTCACCACTGCTTCCAGTTCAAGATCAGCCGAAGTGGAGCTTGTTACGGCGCGGACCGGGATTTTATAAGTTCCGGCCGTTACCTGTCCCGAAGGCTTGATATCGATGTTGATCTCTTTTGTGGTGTTGGCCTCCATTTCAACCGAAGTGACTGGCTTATAATCGGCCTTGAAGGTGATTTCCCATCCTCTTGGAACATCAGCCATCAGCGCATAGAGTTGTTTATCTGCGGTCCTGTTTTTCAGGTTGGCCCGGTAGGAGAATGTGGCCGTGGCGTTACCCTGCATGTTCGATTGATCGGTTATGAACTCGGTTTCGCTCGACCCTTTCTCTGTGACCGTAATCACCAGGGGTAATGTCACCGATTCACCTGCCGTAACTTTGAAATTATAGCTCCCTTTGTTCACCTGAAAGGGAACTTCTACTTTTAATGTCAGACTTTTTTTGTCGTTCGGGAGCACGGCCATTTTGCCAACCGAGTATGCACCCGATTTTAAACTGTGGGTCCAACTGCCGGGAATACCGGATACACGGACTTCTTCATCGAAGAGTTGATCACTGTTGTTGATGATATCAATGGAATAATCGATTGATTCACCGGGAGAAACCGAAATTTTGGTATAGGGGGTGTATAGCAATACCCCATTCGATGCAAAAGAAGTTAAAACATTAAAAAAAAGTAATCCCCAAATCAGGGCAATTTTCGGATTAACTAGCTTCCGTACTGACATAAAAAATTTCCTCCATAATTTTAAATGATAGTTCTTTTTCATTTAGCGTGTTGCGTCCACAAGCTCTGATCAGGTTTGCTTTGTGCGCGTAATCAACGCCATCAATACGGTTTGCAATTCTATAAAAATGTCAGGTTTTTTGCACGTTAAAATTTCTAAAAAAATGTAAAATATTTGAATTGGTTTGTTAAAAAGCGTTACGAAGGCAGTAAAGGTAAAGAGTTTCAGAAGGGGCTGAGGCCTGCTGCCTTAATCACGCTTATGGGTTTGATGATTCACGATTTTACGGAAAGGCATCAGCAGGGTGTTCCAGGGAATCTCCGAGAGCACCATCAATACCAGCACGGAAGGGAAATAAACCGCTGCCAGCACGATGGCCATGGCATTGTTCATGTAGGCGGCGCTGACCGCGGTGGCAATTTTTCCTTTCCGGTCTTCCTTAAAGCCTATCAGATAGCCGATCAGGTGCAGCAGGATAAATACCACATACAGAACTACCGTTTGCCACAGGATTGCCACGGGTTCATTCAGAATGGTCTCACGCTGGGAACCGATGATGGCGTACACCATCCCAGTCAGGATGAGTACATTCAGGGAGGTGAATAAATGGCTTGTTTTAATGATGAACGAGGAGCAGCAGCGTTTAATGATCTGTGAAGCCAGCAAAGGAATAAAGATCAGCATAGCCAGGTCGCGGAATACCAGCCAATAATTGACCGACAGGTCGCTGATGCTGAGTAGCCGGAAAAGCAAAGGAACGGTTAGTGGTGCGATCAATGAGGTGGTAATGACGATGCTGGCCGAGAGGGCCGTGTTTCCCCGTGCAATATCGGTAAGCGCAGGGGAGGCTGCCCCCGCCGGCATCGCCGTGAGCAGCATCAGTCCGATGGCGGTGTTGCGGTCGAAAGGAAGGGCGGTGAGGTAGAAAAAAACCGGAATGGCCAGCATATACATGAAGGTGAAAAACAAGACCTGCCGGTAATTCTTCATTTTTTGCAGGATGTGGGTCACATCGGTTTTCAGGAAGACCATGAAAAGCATGAACATCAGCGCCGGCTCCAGCAGGGGCATTAGTCTGCTGCTGTAAACCGGATTGATCAGCCCCATGATCATCCCTGCAATTAAAAACAAGCCGAAATACCGGTCAAGAAATTGAATTATCTTTGCCATTGCTCCTAAAAAGGAACAAAAATAACACAAGGGCTGTACTTCGTTTCTTTTCTGCTTATTATTTTCTGTATAATTATCCCGGGCATTTTCCCGGGGCCCTGTTGTCTCCTGCAGGTAGTACCAATTCCGTGTTCTACCCAGGTTTATTACCATCACCGGGACTGTCCGTTTCCCGCGGTATTATAATAAGTTCTCATTGTTAAGTTATTTTTGTGTAACGGGAAATTCGGTGATTCTGAGGGTTGTACAGCCGTATGGGATGAGGGTGATCTCTTCCTCCGGCGCTGTGTCAATCTGGTATTGCGGGCTGTAGGGCAGGGGGCCGGCAGAACCGTTGTAAAGCTGCCATTCCTTCATTCGTTTACCTTTGGTTTTAATCTCGACCGGTGCATTTTCAGTATTCCAGGGATAACCTTTCCAGTCTTTTTGAATGGTCTGAAAGTCTTTTTCAATATTGTCGGGTTTAAGGGATTCTTCTTTCAGACAGTAGTTCCACGGGGTAGTGGGATGAACCTCATAATACCAATCGCCGTAACGATCTCCGAATTTCCGGTCATCCTGTATCTTGTTCCATTTCTCGCCCATTTTCAATGCATATACCAGCGGTCCGCGTTCAATGACCGCCGACCGTTCATACCACCTGGATACATCGATTTTCATGGGCAGGATCAGTTCGACCTGGTCATTGCTTTTCCATTCGCGATAAATTTTTGCATTTGTTCCTGATACAGGCTTGCTCCATAGCTTGCCGTTCACCCTGATCTCAGCCTTGCTACACCATCCGGGAATACGGAAATGAAGCGGGAACGCGGCGCTTTCTATTTTTTTGTCCGTTAAGGCTACATGGAATCGCACGCTTTCTTCGAAAGGATAGGTGGTTTCTTCGTGAATACGGATATTCACTCCTGTGGCGACTTTTGCTTCAACGGTGCTCGGCGAATACACCAATGCAGCCAGCCCCCGGTCTTCTGACGCAAACCACAGGTGCTGTGTAAACTTTGGCCATCCCTGGTGGAGGTTGGAGGTACAGCATGGGTATCCGGTAAGCAGCCCGAACAACTGATCGGTTCCGTTGTACCCGGTCACGAAGTTCCGGTCCTGACGTGATATTTGTACCTGGTTTAATTGCTGGTAATACTGACGGGCATCAAAATTATCAGTGATTTGTGCCGGCAGGGCATTAAAGGTCACCCGCTCGAGCCAGTCGGCCCACTCCGTATTTCCGGTTATTTCGATCATTTTTTCGAGCGAGAACATCATTTCAACAGCTGTGCATAGCTCAGAACCCTGAGTGGGGTTCCCGGTATGCAGCAATTCATCGCCTCCGTACAATCCGGTCGGCCAGCCATGTGTCCGTTTCAGATCGTTGTACCCTTTCTGAATGGCATCGACGTGCTCCCTGTTTTTAGTCGCCTGGTACCTGATAATGGGTTGTTTCATGGCCTGGGCCAGATTGACACAGTGAACACTGAACAAGCTCGACATATGCTCCTTGTGCAGAAACAAATCGGTGTAATCGGTCATTTGTTTTGATATCAGATCACCCAGTTCAAGAAGGAACTGATCACCTGTCAGATTGTACAGCCAGTATACGACCATTAAGTTGTCGCCTCCGCGTTCACGGCCCCAGAAAGTCCAGTGATCGAGTGGCGTTTTGGGTAATTCTTTTAACTGGTACTGAAAATAATTGGTCATAAACGGGATCACACGCTGATCGCGGGTGGCGTCATAGTATTGTTTCATAAATTTGAGTACCACCATTTTGGGCCACCAGTCGCGCGCGTTATTTCGCTGCAGGCCTGGCTCAGGCCCTCGGTCAACCGAAGGACCAAAATAGCCATCCGGCTGCTGGCTTTTTAGTGTCCATTCGATCCAGGGCTGCACCTTGTCTTTCAGCTTCTGATCGTCCAGGATATAGGCGAGCGGCAACAAACCGTCAATCCAGTAAGGACCGCGTTCCCAAACGTCACCATCGCCTCCAAGCCAGCCATTACGGGGTCCCATTACGTTTTCATATAAGGTATCCAGGCTGCCTGTCATTCCGTTTTTCATACGCAGCATCTGATCTTTCAGCCAGCCTTCCGGTTTCACTGCTCCCAGGGGAAGCTCAATAAACGGTTTTGAAAGCAGGGGTTCACGGTTATTCTGATACAGGCTTTGCTGTTCCTGACCTTTTACAGATATGGATAAGAGCAATAATGCTGATCCAATGTAAGTTGTAATACTTTTGGTCATACTATCAATTTTTAATATTTTACAATGCATCTTTCACGCATCTGAACCCAACGGTGGCTTTCCTTTCGAAGGAAGGAGACACGCGTAAAAGATATTGCCTGAAATTCAACTCCCTCGGTCCTCCCTGTACATACCAGAAACTGGATGAAGGAAGAAAGTAACTTCCGCCTTTGACCATAACGTAACGATAGGTCGTATTATCGTATAAATCGGATGTCAGCTGCCAGATGCAGCCTACCAGGTCATACAATCCATATGGATTTTTTCCTTTCGGGTATTTCCCCACCGGATAAAGGGAACCATTACCCAAATTACACCTGTCCGGTTCGATTCCTTCAAGTTTCCATACAGACAATGTGTTGGTAATAAAGTCTTCCACCCGCCGAACCGGTTTTTTTTGGATCCATGGCCATTCATTTCCTTTTTCAGTTTGTGCAGCATACTGCCACTCCATTTCGGTTGGCAATCTTTTTCCTGCCCATTTCGCATATGCCTGTGCGTCTTCCAGGGTAACATAAATGACCGGGAATCTTTCCTGTCCTTCCGGTATCTTTCCGTTTTTCCAATGTTTCAGAAAGTTTGTCGTGTCAGCCGGTTGGTATCCGCTTGCCTTCAGAAATTCCTCGTACTGTGCGTTTGTAACCGGATACCGGTCGATATAAAATTTTTTCATTTCCACTTTTTCACCTTTGCGGGTGAGGTCTTCGGGATAGGCAATAAACGCATCGCCCGTGCGGTAACTATCACAACTGAACATTCCTGCCGGAATCAGCGCCATATCGTTGGGCGCATTTTTAACAGCCTCCGTTTTTTCAGGCCGGGAAATCAGTCGTGCTGTTCCAGGAGTGATCATTACTATCGTTTCATCCAGCAATTCATTTTTCTGAAACAATTGGATGACAAATTTACCTTCATAAGCCGGAAATTCATCAAGTAACCGGATTGTTTTTTGATTGATATCAAATTCCTTTGGTGTTTTCCCGTATGAAGGTGTTCCCGCCCATATTCTTATTTTGCTTCCTTTTAGAGAAGAAAAAGTAAGCTGATCTGTTGTGCGGTTTAAATTAACCGTTAAAAGCCGGGGCAGTCCGGCAATCGCCGACACGCTGCTTTCGTTATTTGTTCCGAGATCATAACTGTTGAAAGCGTCTAATTTGGCCGGAATATAGTATTTCCCGTCCACGGTATCGGGTTGTAGTTCCTCATGATGGAACAGGTCTATGAAGTGAAACCCTTCCTGGTATTCCGATTCAAACAGGTTCCCGGTGAAACCTCCGGGATGAAGATTATAGATGGTATAGATCGTTTTTTCAGCGGCAGGCCATTTATTTACATAGATGCTGTCGGACAGAGTCGGGATGAGAGGCAGATAACCAGCCTGGAGGAAGTTTTCGCTGTTTTCACGCTGAATAAGTAGCAGTCTTCCCCAATATTTCATCTGTTCATCCGACCATTCAAATCGTCCGGGAGGAAAACTGTTCACTTCGGTTCCGTAACCGTTAAAAAAAGATGTGTTGAATTCCCGCCTGATTTTTTCCCTTGCTTCTTCAGCAACCCGGAATATGGCAAAATCGGGTTTGATAAATTTGTTTAGATTGAGCATGGGCGCATAATAAAGGGCGTTGTGTACGCGACCTGACGGGATGGTCTGCATGTCGGCGGGCACAGCCATTCCTTCGCTGTACATGATCACCCCGGGACGGGCGGCATCAACAGCGTTTTGAAGTTCAATGCTGCCTTTTCCCCTGGTATCCAGAACAAAACCATCAATATTGACTGCTTTTGTAATAGTAGTCATTCCATCCAGATGGCCTTCGTCCGAACGGGTGCTTTCGTCCCATGGATTATAGCAAATGAAAAATTTGGTATTCAGATTATGGCACAGGTCCGATAATTGCTTTAATTGTTTATAGCCGCCGGGCAGGTCCCGGAACATATCCCACTGATTACGCTGGTCCATTCCCAATGCCGGCCAGGTAGGCCAGATGCTGTATACTTCATAACCACCCATCAGGGTCTTCATCTTTGTAAGGTATTCCCTGACGTGAAAGCTGGTATCCTGATAGTCATAGAAACGGGTATCCCAGCCTCCCATCAGGTTAACCGCATAACAATTGCGGAACCATTGCAGATCTTTGCGCCGTAAAATCGCGTCGTCGAATGCTTCGGGTTCCACATCATATAGATAGCGTTTCTGAAACATCAGCCGCAGCCCTTCCTGCCAGTCCCCTTCGTACTGATCCATCCAAAAGTTGTAGTCAACAGTACCTCCGGGATAAAGAGTTGTTTCAAACCGACCCCGGCGGCCATTTTGAATCGTTGTACGGTCACGTCTGGTTAAAGCCACCGCATTTTTTTCTCCGGGCAGATCAATAGCAGTGAAGCCTAATTCCCATGCATTATCGGGCAGGATGACATTGACAGGGGAGTAACCGGGACGGAACAGATGAGTCCTTGACAGCCCGTGATCTCCTTTTCCTGTGATATAAACATGATCCTCAGACTCACCCAGCGGTACTACATTATGCAGTACGATGGTGTCGGCGCTGACATTTTTAAAATTGATTTTTCCTTTAATTCCATATGCATATGGCTCTGTACTAAAAGTTATTTCCACCTGATCCGATTTGTCGCTGGTTGTACAGTATTGGTCGCCTATTCTGAATGAGATCAGAGGTTTTTGTCTGTTCCAGTTGATGTCAGGTCCGGCTGACTGTACGATCAGGTGGTCCCTTGAATCGACTTGAATGGTTTTTAAGGATTGACTGTAAGCAAAAACACAGGCAAGGGAAACCAATGCCGTAAGGGAATATCTTTTGGTAAACTTCATCGTTATGGTATTATTGTTTCTGGAAGTATAACATGAAAATTGAGTGCAAAGACTCAAAGACACCAGATTTTTGTTTTATAGCGTCTTTGCGCCTTTGCATTTAAACAGACTTGTCAGTCAGGAGATTTACTGAATTGTGACAGTCAAAAAAGTGACTCCGTCATTTAACAGCATATAGGGTGTAGTTGCCTGGCCTGAAAGGGCATCTTTATTTGCTTTCACGGTGAAGGTGCCTTTTGCTTTAAGCTGTTCTTTCGTGAAAG
>JBDKTZ010000389.1:0-8431 GCA_039679975.1 Prolixibacteraceae bacterium | reverse complement strand
AGAAAGAATACGGGCTCTGAGCAATTTTTGCATATTTGTTATCCAGTTCTTTTCTTTCTTCGGTCGACATTTTTTTTGATTTTCCACGTGCTTCAACTTGCCATAATCCGGTAATTCCGGCAGGCCCCAGGAATCGTTCAGACCAGTCGTCAGTTGTAAGCAATTCCGCTTCATAAAGAGGCAAGGGACGATTCCCCACGATGGACATATCCCCTTTAAGGACGTTGATCAATTGAGGTAGTTCATCAATGCTCAATTTTCGGATAATCTTTCCCACTTTGGTAATGCGCGGATCTTCACCAAACTTAACGAATGTAACGCTTTTTTCCATTTTTTTTGTTTCGAGATAGCTGGTCTCCGCAATCATCGTTTCGTCTCCGATCAGGTAAGTGGAACTGTCGTTGTCTATGCGAACATCATGACATGGTATTTCAGGATCGGTTAATGGAGTTGGCTGTCGATATTGATTGAGATATGCTAATTCTTTGAGTCGGCTATCTGCATCACTATACATGGATCTAAACTTGTAAAAGTTAAAAATCTTATAGTCAGCTCCCACTCGTTTAGACGCATAAAAGACAGGGCCTGACGATTCGAGTTTGATCGCTATGGCAGTGATAATAAGCAAAGGCGATAAAACGATCCACGCTGTTAAGGCGACCAGGATGTCAAACGCTCTTTTAATAAACGAAATATGATAGGGCTTATAGATGAGTTCTGACTTCGTTGGCCCTGATGTTTTTAAAAGTTCATTGAATTCTTCAAGAACTTCTATTCTTCTTGTAATTTTTTCTGCTTCAATCGGTTTTATGAAAAAGTCACCAACACCCAGTTGTAACATTTTCCGAAGAATCTCCTGATTGACTTGCTTTCCGACAATTATAAAAGGAGCTATATATTTGTTCCCATATTTTTTTTTGAAGTATCGATAAAAATTGATCGCATTACTACCGGGAATTTCAAATTCACATATTATTGCATCGGGTTTTCCTCCTTTGTCAATCCATTTTTCCGCTTGCATGGGTGTTTTAAGAGGAAATACTTCTGCCTGATAATGGATCAGTGCCATTACCAATTGGTTGTCGTCGCCGATATATAGAATTTGCATGAAAAACAATTATTTAGGATACAGGTTAATCAATACTGCCCAAGTTTACTATTTTTCCATCCATCTTTCTATTCGAACAAGTAATTCTTCAGGATTAAACGGCTTTGATATGTAGTCACTGGCTCCCTGTTTAAGGCATTCAATCCGATCTTGACTACTTTCCCGGCTACTGAGAATAATAACAGGAATTTCACTGAAAATGCCACTCCCCTTAATAATTTGGAGAAATTTAAGTCCGTCCATTTTCGGCATCTGTATATCCGTAAGAATCAAATCAGGGATATTTCCCTGTTGTATCCATTCAATCGCTTCAAGACCGTTATATTTTAACACTACTTCATAACGTGTTTTTAAAAATTGTTTAAGAAGCGTCAGCAATTGAACTTTATCATCAACTAACAGAATTGTTTTCATTAAATCTGGATAAGTTGTTGAGCGTTTATATACACGCAAATATGGTTATTTTTTTAATATGAATATTGTGATAAAAAAAAATTCTTCAACCTTGATCCCTTCACCATTGTTATTAGTGTAATTTCTGATTGAAATCCTCATTTTAAAAATAAAGGAAAAAATGACACAATTGGTATTGATCCGTCATGGAGAATCCATGTGGAACAAAAAAAACGTATTCACGGGCTGGGTCGATGTACCGCTTTCAACAAATGGTATTGACGAAGCATTGAGGGCCGGCGATCGCCTCTCGGGTATTGCTTTTGATGTGGTATATACGTCGGTTCAGGTCCGTGCTGTTCAGACGGCAATGATTGCCCTGGCCCGCAATAAAAGTAACAAAACCCCGGTTATTGTTCATACTGAAGGGAAAATGGCCGAATGGACCGGGATATACAGTGAGGGAATGAAAATGAACATTATTCCGGTGTATCACGATTGGCATCTGAATGAACGCTATTACGGGGAACTTCAGGGAAAGGACAAAACAGAAACTGCTGAAACGTATGGTAAGGAACAGGTCCATCTGTGGCGCCGAAGTTATGATGTTCCTCCTCCAAAGGGCGAGTGTCTGAGAGATACCGCGGAAAGGACGATTCCTTTTTTCACGGAGAAAATACTGAAAGATCTGGAGGAAGGGAAGAACGTACTGGTTTCGGCTCATGGGAACAGTCTGCGGTCTATTGTGATGTATATCGAGAATCTGAGCAGGGAAGAAGTTCTGGATCTGGAAATCCCGACAGGAAGTCCAATCCTTTTTGATTTTAAGGACGGCAAACTTTCCGGTACGCCGGAAGTCAGATCATAAACAGGATATGCTGAGCTTCGGACGATACTCCGGAGCCCGGTTCCTTTCCGCTCATTTCAGTTGTTCGAAAATGAAACCGATGTTTCCTGTGGTTTCATCAAAAACCAGCGATCCGTTTCCCGTTCATGCCGGATGATAAATTCGCTTCCGCCGGTTACTCTGACTTTAAAATAATCGGCTGCCGGCCATTCGGGGTTCGCGTCCCCCTGATACCATCGGTCAATGATCGCAGTTATATCGAACATCCGGGTTCCCCGGTAAAAACAACGGGGATATTCGTCAGCCTTATAACCTGAACGGCATTCAACTTTTATCGGAATAAAATCCATGAATGATTGTCTTTAAGAGTTCTGCATTCCTCACCGAGTAGCCGTTGCAGTCATTGTTAAAAAATGCCCAGACCTGCAGGTCACGGTCCAGCCACCTATGGATTTTTTCGGCATACAGGGCCAGGTCATATTCGCTGTATTCTGACGCGTACAGATCGCCCGGACCGTGAAACCGCAGATAAACCATATCGGTAGTTATTTCCTCATGAAAGGGTAGAAACCTGTTCCCCGAATCAGCAAAAACAAGGGCCGCCTGGTATTCCCGGAGCAGATTAAAAAAGCTGTCACTGATCCAGGACTGATGCCTCACCTCAAAAGCAAAGCGATAGTTGCTGTATTTTTTCCTAAACAGGTCCAATACGTCTCGGATACGCACCTCATCATACTTCATTCCCGGCGGAAGTTGGATCAGCACCGGACCCGTACGGACTTTCATCGCCTCAAAAACATTGAAAAAGAATTCCAGCGGCTCATCAATATCTTTCAGTCGTTTCTGATGTGTAATAAAGCGGCTCAGTTTTGGACAGAACCAAAACGACTCAGGAGTTCGTTTCATCCAGCTTTCGACTGTCGTTCTTCTCGGGAGATGATAGAAGCTGGAGTTGATCTCTACGCAGTTAAACCTGGTCAAATAGTATTCCAGGTATTGTATGGGTTTTATTCCCGGGGGGTAAAAAATATCGGCCCAGTGCGTATAACTCCATCCCGACGTTCCGATGAATAATTTTGAGTTTTCCATATCCTGCTCTCTGTCCGCTTGATATAAAAGTAAACGAAAAAGTCCTGATCCGGTTTATGCATAAGCTAAATTCCTCTGTATAATAGTTTTTATTAATTCTAAATTACAGTTTTTAATGAAAATTGTTATCTCTGGGTAGCAGAATATTCTGTTTGCTGCTTACTTTTGTTTGCAATTATTCTGCAATGGAAAACCTCATTCAAATACATCAGACCTTGATCGACAATCATGGAAAAACGATCAAACGGGAATTGATCAATGAAATTGATTGGACTGACAGAATGATTTGCATTAAAGGGTTTCGCGGTGTTGGGAAAACCACTTTTCTGCTCGATCTGATCAGGGAGAAATACCCTGATGATAAATCATGCCTGTATGTTAACCTGAATAATTTTTATTTCGCTAGAAGAAAGCTATTTAACTTTGCAGACGAGTTCTATAAAAAAGGAGGTAAAATACTCTTTCTGGATCAAATCCATAAGTATCCCGATTGGGTTGTGGAATTACGCGCCTGTTACGACAGTTTTCCTGAATTGAAAATCGTATTTTCAGCATCGCCCGTTTTGCGGGTAATTGAAGGAAATGAAATACTGAAGGGTATCGTTAAAGTTTACCATCTCGAAGGACTTTCATTCAGGGAGTTTCTTAATTATAAAGGAAACTATACCTTCCGATCGTGTGATCTGGATGAACTGACGACCAATCATGTTTCCATCGCCGCGGAAATTACAAGTCAGGTGAAACCATTGGCCTACTTTAATGAATACCTTCAGACGGGATTCTATCCTTATTTTTTGAATGATCCTTTCTTTTATAGCGAGTCGCTTCTGAAACATGTTAATCTGGCCCTTGAAATTGACGTCACCTATTTAAACCAGATTGAACTGAAATATCTTCCGAAACTGCGAAAGTTACTGCAGATCGTTTGCAGTCAGGCGCCATTTAGTCCGAATGTGAGCAAAATGAGCCATGACGTGGAAACTTCGAGGGCTACCATCATGAATTACCTTCGTTATTTGAAAAATGCAAGGCTGGTAAATCTGCTTTTCATGAATGGAGATGAGGATCTGCTCAAGAAACCTGAACTGGTTTATGCGCACGATACGAATATTCTTTATGCCATTGGCCCGGATAATGTGAACAACAGGAACTTACGGACCACCTTCTTTTACAATCAGGTTGGTTATCAGCATGAAATTGAATATTCTAAAGTGGCTGACTTCAGAGTTGACGGTAAATATGACTTTTCTGTCGGAGGAAAATATACGTTGCCGGCCGATGAAAAGTGTTTCGCGGCCGCTGACATGATTGAAGAAGGGAAGGGAAAGGTAATTCCGCTCTGGTTGTTTGGCTTTTTATATTGAAACGGAGACCGGAGACGGGAGCATGGAAGCAGGAAGAAAGGAAAAATGATGGAAGAATTAAGTAAAAAATAAATCAAAAATTAACGCAATTTATAAAATGGCAAAAGAAAAGAAATTTATCACCTGTGACGGAAACTATGCTGCGGCATATATGAGTTACATGTTTAGTGAAGTTGCCTGTATTTATCCGATTACGCCATCATCGACCATGGCTGAATATGTAGATGAATGGGCAGCAAAGGGAAAAACGAATATTTTTGGCCGGCCTGTACGTCTTGCAGAAATGCAGAGTGAAGGTGGTGCGGCCGGCGCTGTGCATGGATCATTGCAATCAGGTTCACTGACATCGACTTATACCGCGTCTCAGGGTTTGTTGTTAATGATCCCAAATATGTACAAGATCGCGGGAGAGTTATTGCCGACTGTTTTTCATGTCAGCGCGCGGGCATTGGCTTCCCATGCTTTGTCAATCTTCGGTGATCATTCCGATGTCTACGCGGCCCGTCAAACCGGATTTGCCATGCTGGCTGCAGGTTCTGTACAGGAAGAAATGGACCTGGCAGGTGTTTCTCACCTGTCGACCATCAAATCACGTGTTCCTTTTATCTCGTTCTTTGATGGATTCCGCACATCACACGAGATACAGAAGATTGAGTATCTGGATCAGGATGCTTACATCCCGCTGATTGACCAGGAAGCGTTGGCTGCTTTCCGTGCCCGGGCCCTCAATCCGGAAAGCCCCGTTACCCGTGGTTCTGCCCAGAATCCTGATATTTTCTTCCAGGCCCGTGAAGCGGCGAATCCGTTCTATGATGCGGTTCCTGATATTGTCGAAACCTATATGAGGGAAATCACCAAACTCACCGGACGGGAATACCACCCATTCGATTATTATGGGGCTGCCGATGCCGAAAATATCATTATCGCGATGGGGTCAATTACCGAAACCATCAAGGAAACAATCGATTATCTGGCAACACAAGGCAAAAAAGTCGGTTTGCTGGCGGTTCATCTCTATCGCCCGTTCAGTGCAAAATATTTCATGAATGTGCTGCCTGCTTCGGTAAAACGCATTGCTGTTCTTGACCGCAGTAAGGAGCCGGGCGCCAATGGGGAACCATTATACCTGGATGTGAAAGATCTTTTCTATGGTAGGCCAAATGCTCCACTGGTCGTTGGTGGTCGCTACGGGTTGGGATCAAAAGATACGACTCCTTCGCAAATTTTGGCTGTTTATGAGAACCTGGAAAGGAATGAACCCAAAAACGGCTTTACGATGGGCATTGTCGATGATGTGACTTTCAAGTCGCTGCCTATCAAAGAAGAAGTGAAGATTTCTCCCGATAATATTTACGAAGCTAAATTTTACGGACTGGGTTCGGACGGAACTGTCGGCGCCAATAAAAACTCGATCAAGATCATCGGCGAGTCGACCGACAAATATTGCCAGGGTTATTTCGAGTATGACTCGAAGAAATCGGGCGGTTTCACCTGTTCACATCTTCGCTTTGGTGACAGTCCTATCCGTTCTACCTATTTTGTCACTACGCCCGACTTCGTAGCTTGCCATGTGCCGGCTTATATAAACTTGTATGATGTTCTGAAAGGCCTGAAAAGAGGTGGTTCTTTCCTTCTGAATTCGATTTGGGATGAGGAAGAAACCAAAAGACGACTGCCCGATCATATGAAGCGTTACCTGGCTCAGAACGGGATCAACTTCTACATTATTAACGGAACCAAACTGGGCGAAGACCTGGGGCTGGGTACCCGCACCAACACGATCATGCAGTCGGCCTTTTTCAAAATTACCAATGTCATTCCTTTCGAAGTGGCAGTGGAGCAAATGAAAAAAGCCATTGTCAAATCGTACGGCAAAAAGGGAGAGAAAATTGTGAATATGAAGTTTGCCGCGGTAGATGCCGGGGGCAAGAATGTGATCAGTGTAGAAGTGCCTTCAGAATGGAAGGATATCAAACTTGAAGATGAACTGGCTGCAATCGATCGTCCTGAATACATCAGCAAGTTCGTGGATGTGATGAATGCACAGAAAGGAAATAATCTTCCTGTTTCGATTTTTAAAGGATACGAAGACGGTACTTTCCAGGCCGGCACATCGTCCTTTGAAAAACGTGGTATTGCCGTCAATGTTCCCGAATGGATTGCCGACAATTGTATCCAGTGTAACCAGTGCGCGTATGTTTGTCCTCACGCTGCTATTCGTCCTTTCCTTCTTAATGAACAGGAGTTGGCTAATGCTCCGGAGGGCACTGAGACCCGTGTGGCTACTCCGACCAAACAATTTGGAGGCCTGAATTTCAGGATTCAGGTATCGGTTCTTGACTGTACCGGTTGCGGCAACTGTGCTGATGTATGTCCTGCAAAAACCAAGGCTCTTGAAATGAAGCCGCTTGGAACACAAGAAAGCCAGATCCTGCGTTGGGAGTACATGGATAAGAATGTGAGCTACAAGGAAACTGTTGTGGAGAAAGATAAATCGGTGAAAAACTCCCAATTTGCCCAGCCGTTGTTCGAGTTTTCAGGAGCTTGTGCCGGTTGCGGGGAAACTCCGTATATTAAACTGATCACCCAATTGTTCGGTGAACGGATGATGGTTGCTAATGCCACCGGTTGTTCATCTATTTACGGCGGCTCGGCTCCTTCCATGCCGTATTGCAAAAATAAGAACAGCGGTCAGGGGCCCGCGTGGGCAAACTCCCTGTTCGAAGATAATGCGGAATACGGATTTGGTATGGCCGAAGGTGTAAACTTTCAGCGCGACCGGATCGAGCACATCATGAAATCAGCGCTTGAACGAGGTGTGGGCGACGATGAAAAAGAAGCTTTTTCCGCTTGGATTGCAGCAAAAAATGATGCAAGTTTGACCAAAGCAGTGTCTGCCAAAGTGGTTGAAGTCCTGAATGGAAAAGATTCGGATTACGCAAAAGATATTCTGAGCCTGAAGCAATTCCTGGCAAAGAGATCGATCTGGGTCTTTGGCGGCGACGGTTGGGCATACGATATTGGTTTTGGCGGCCTTGATCATGTTCTGGCTTCGGGACAGGATGTCAACGTGTTGGTCCTGGATACCGAAGTCTATTCGAATACGGGAGGACAGGCCTCGAAGTCAACACCTGTGGGAGCTGTTGCCAAATTTGCAGCATCCGGTAAAAAGATCCGCAAGAAAGATCTGGGAATGATCGCCATGTCGTACGGATATGTTTACGTGGCCCAGGTGGCCATTGGAGCAAATAACGCGCAATACCTGAAAGCCTTGCGTGAAGCGGAAGCCTATCCGGGTCCGTCCCTGATCATCGCCTATTCGCCGTGTATTAACCATGGTTTGCGTGCCGGTATGGGAAAATCGCAGGAAGAAGAGAAACATGCTGTAGAAGCAGGATACTGGTCACTTTACCGCTATAATCCGCTTCTTGAAGAAGAAGGAAAGAATCCGTTTATTATGGATTCGAAGGAACCTGACTGGAGCAAATTCCAGGAATTCCTGGGTGGTGAAGTTCGTTATACTTCATTGAGAAAAGCATTCCCGGAACAGGCGTCCGAATTGTTTAAAGCTGCCGAGGAAAATGCAAAATGGCGGTACAATTCATACAAACGGATGGAAGCCATGAGCTT
>JBDKTZ010000339.1:0-3300 GCA_039679975.1 Prolixibacteraceae bacterium | reverse complement strand
CCGCTCAGCTTATCTTTTTGAAGTTCAGCCTGAATTTGCTTCTGGGCGGAAGCCAGCTGATTTTCTACGGTGTTGGGTGAGATCCCCAGGTCGTCTGCAATCTGTTTGATCGCCAAACCCTCGTATTTTCGTTTGATGAAGATCTCTTTACGGCGTGCAGGCAATAAATTGATAATTGATTCAACCTTTTCAAGCAAAAATCTATAATCAATAATTTGATCCAAATTGTTCCCGTCATTCAGAAAAATATAAAGCTGCTCGTCTTTATAAGCATTTTCCCTGTTCTTTCTGATGAAATATTTCCTGATGATGTTATAAGCAATTGCAAAAATATAGGAATTAAATGATTGGTCAGGCTTTAACCCGTCTCTCTTCTCCCATATATAAAGAAACACTTCCTGAACAACTTCTTCTGCTTCTTCTTCCGATTTCAAATATTTGAGTGAAAAGCTATACAAACGTTGTGAATATTTTTTGAACAAATCGTCAAATGCTTCCGAATCTCCTTGTTTCAGGTTACTGACAGTAAGGGAATCAATATATTTTCTGGTTGAAGTCAATAGGTGGATTGTAAAAGTAACAGGTCAAAGATAGAATAAAACTATATTCATCCGGAAAGAATTTTCTACATCAATCAGACTTTAGTTCAATAATAAATCGGCGAGTTTTTTTCTTCTCATTGTCAGCCTGTATTTTGAACGCTTTAGGAGAATCAGTGCTGAAAAAGATCAGCAACAAAACAACAAAGATATGATCATTATTAAACGGTGACTCTCTTGAATAACCATTTATCCCGCATTATCCTGTTCTTCCGTGAACCTCTTTACCGGCATAATGACCACGTCAAATAATTTCCAGTCCAGTTCCTTTACCTCCGTAACTGTTTTCTCAATATGATCTGTCAATCCGGTTACCGAACCGGGAATAATAAATATTTCTGTGAAAAAGACGTCGCCGGCCTCCCTCATTCGTATCCTGAAATCCTTCACCCACGACTGATCTTCGAAAAAATGATGTAACTTTTTCACCAGGGGGTGTTTCTTTTCATTTTCCAGATTCGTAGGAATTTCGTCTATCAGGTCGAGAACAGCACCCGATAAACGTTTATAGCCGTCATGGATAATGGTGACTGATATAAAGCAGGCTGCCAGGGCATCAGCCCACCATAATCCCAAACCCACTCCCAGAATCCCGACTATTGCAGCAAATGCGGTTTCCCAATCCGCTTTCTGCGTATTGGCATCAGTAAATAAAAGCTTATTATGGAGCTTACCGGCAAGAGGCAATTTTTTTTTACCCAGTATGATAGACGGGATCGAGCTATACAGTAAGACCGCAATCATCAACCAGCCCAGCCAGATATAATGTCCAAACAGATAAACCGATCCTATTGAAGGTCTGTCCGCTTTGATGAGTGCCATCACCGAATCGATAAGAAGAAAAACGCCCAGCGAAAACAAAGCAAATGCCCCAAGCTGAAACGCTATAGAAAAAACCCGGTGATAACCAAATGGGAACTGATCGTTGGGCTTCCGCTCGTAAAACCTGCGGGCAACTAAAAAAGACAGGGCAGGAACCATGCTCAGGATATCCTCCATCCAGGCAGCTTTCATTGCCTGTGATGTCGTCGAAGCCAGAAACATCACAATGATCACCGTGAGCAGATACCAGATAGTGATCCGCTCCAACTGAATGGCCTTTTTAAACTGTTTTTCCAGTTCCGGGGGAAATTCCTTTTCGGAAATGGCTTTTACTTTTTCATTTCCCATATTGATCTATAAATTTTTCGAGTGTGGTCAAAAAGGCATTTTCGCCCATAGGAACTGCTACGACATATTCCAGTTTGTGCAAAATCCGGCCATTCTGCGGAACTCCTATACGGTTTAATTCATTTTCCCCGGCAGCAATAAGGATATTACCGGGAACAACAGAATCGGATGACATAACCGGAATAGCTCCCAGTTTCCTTACATACATTGCAATCAGGTAATCCGTGACAATAACCTGTTCGTTTTTTATACGATCGGGCACAGTGCGCCCCCGGCCTGCAATTCTTATTTTTTCAGTGAAATAGGGTTTCGAAAGAGTTACTTCTTGTTTAAAGGGAGAGTCCGGAGTGTAACCGCCTATAGCCATGTGCAGTTCATGATGCCTCAGCAGTTCTGTGATATCACCCTGTGAACCTTTGACCCAAAGTATTTTTGCATTGATTTCCCTGGCGAATTGCCTGACAAAACCGATCTGACCGTTTACAGGTTCAGGTGACACATCCGCATCAGGATCATAACCTGACAATCCGACCTTGAGAATGTTGTTCTGTACCTCCTCAAGGGTCTGGTTCGCGTCCTTAGGAAAATAGCTGCATCCGCCCAGGAATACGATGAAAGTGACAAAAAAAAATAAAAATAGTATTTTCTTCATATTGCCTCTTTTATGTATTTTAGTGTCAAAAGTTTAACCATAAACTTTCAGATTTTATTGTTGAAGCGAAGAGAAAAAATATAAATTTACAGGATGAACGAAATACCCAAGACCTTCTATCATTTTGAAAATAAAGAGGAAATTATTCTGCGGGACTACCTGGCGATCGAACGGACGAGACTGGCAAACGAACGCACTCTTCTGTCATATACCAGGACCTCACTATACTTGCTTTTAGGCGCCATTGCTTTTCTCCGGCTCGAAGGGTTAGATAAAATCAAATGGCTCGCTTATCCCTCCTTTATTCTCAGTATTCTGTCACTTGTTATTGGCATCATTAAATATTACCGGCTAAAGAACCGGCTAAACAATACAACAATGAAAGGGAAGGATTATCCGGGGGAAAACAAATCATCCGGCAAACCTTATAAATAAAAAGGACCTGCCAAGGCAGAGAACGAACAGAAAAATTAAAGTTTGTTGTGCAGTAACATATCCAGGAATTCTTCCTTGTACTTCGGTGAAATCTTCAGCCTGGACAGGTCAGTCATTTCCACCATTCCTCCTTCTGCCTTCAGATAACGGCTTACACAATCCAGATTGATCAGGTGAGAACGATGGATTCTGAAGAATCCATGAGGCACCAGCAGTTGATCAAATTCAAGGAGAGTCCGGCTGATCAGCACCGAAGTCCCGTCTTTATAAAAAACCCGTGAATAATTGCGCTCGCCTTCGCACCGTATAATATTCTTCACTTTAATGATCGTAAAACCATCCATTTCGGGAAGTGCAATAGTCGGTTCCTTTTCTTCCTTTACTTCAATGCGATTTTTCAGCATCTCAATTTGATTCTTACTGTTTCGTAAAGGAATATCCTTG
>JBDKTZ010000241.1:0-20801 GCA_039679975.1 Prolixibacteraceae bacterium | reverse complement strand
ATTAAATTCCTGTTAAAAAAAGTACCTGACCGATAGCAGAATAAAAGAATTACTATTTTTACCCTATGCTTCTGACCGATAACATAGGGGAACCGGAATTGACTGAACGCATCTGCAACGGTGACCGGGATGCGTTTGATGTTGCTTTTCGACGTTATTATCCGGGACTGGTGGTCTTTGCTTCCCAGTTTACCATCGAACAATCAGCGGCCGAAGAAATTGTTCAGGATTTTTTTGTAAAGCTTTGGGAAAAAAGAATGGATCTGGTTTTTACCGAGTCGATGAAATCCTATTTTTTTGCTTCAGTTAAAAACCGCTGCTTCAATTATCTGAAACACAGGAAAATTGAACTGGAGGTGATCGAAAAACTGAAAGCCGTTTCCCGGCAATCGCTCCTTTTCGAACCGGACGTCTATGTTGCTTCTGAACTGCAGGAAAAGATAACCAAGGCGGTCAATGCCCTTCCTGAAAGGTGTCGTGAAGTGTTTATCATGAGCCGTTTTAAAGGAATGAAAAATGACGAAATCGCACAGCAACTGAATCTGTCCAGGCGTACGGTCGAAACTCACATCTCCAATGCTATTGCCGCTCTCCGCCGTGATTTAAGGGAATATGCCGATCTGGTTATCCTGGCCTGGTTCCTGAGCTAAGATGTCCGTGATTTTTTTTCATTGAAAAAAAATCGTTTTTACTTACGTGTATTCTCATCGCCGGTTGTCTTATTCCCAAATTTCAGTCAAATGCGTGAATCCAAAAACAGAGGAACGGCAGAAAGCTTAAAACAGCATATACAAAAGCTGGAGCAACTTTCGGATGAGGAAGAAATCATGGAAGCTTACCTGTCCATGCAAAAAATAAAAGAGGTCGGTACTGAGATCGCCCGCAACAAGGTCTGGTTCAGGATTGGGCGTGAAAGCAGGGCTCATCAGTTTTATACCTGGTTTAGCCGGGCGGCCGCCATCCTCGTTTTCCCTTTACTTCTGCTTGCCATTTGGGGTATCACCCGGCAGAAACCTGTATCCGGAAAGGAGATGGTGACCCAGGAGATCACCGTCCCCATGGGCATTCGTTCCCGTATTGTTCTTCCTGACAGCACCCGAGTCTGGTTGAATTCGGGCAGCGCCATCCGTTACAGGTTGCCGTTTACGAATGGTTCTCGGGAGATTAATCTTTCGGGGGAAGCCTATTTTGAGGTGGCCCACGATCGGTCCAATCCTTTTTGGGTTCACACAGGCAAGAGCAAGGTTGAAGTGCTGGGTACGTCTTTCAATGTCAAGGCTTATGAAGAGGAACCGGATGTGGAGATTGTCCTGATCGAGGGGAAGCTCCGGTTCATGGCAGACGTCGAGACAGAAGACGTGATCCTGAGTCCGGGAGAGCGGGCTGTCTTTGAGAAGGACAAGGGGATTACCGTAAGCCGCGAACCACTTGAAAAATATGCCGCATGGCGGTTCGGCAGGCTGGTGTTTGATGAAACGCCCATGAAAGATGTGGCCCGTGATCTGGAAAGATGGTTCGGGGTAAAGGTCATTTTGACCGACCCCGGGCTAAATGCGTACCGGTTTACAACCACATTTGAGGATCAGTCGCTTCAACAGGTTCTTGAACTTTTGGAGTTAAGCTCACCGATAAAGGCACGGTATGAACCTGCCGCGATCAGTCAGAATAACCAGCCGGGACAACCGGCTAAGATTTATTTTAGTTTCGAAACCACAAAAAATAGCACGATGACAAGATAATTCGTCCAAAAAAGAAGAAGGTGCGCCAACACCTTCCTCCGCGCCCAACGGGCTTAAATAAAGTTTTTTACTAAAACATGTCAAATTTATGCAAAAAAACATGAAACTGCTATGCCTGTTTGGTAACCGGCATAGGAAAATCTTAAGAATTATGCGGATCACGCTTTTTATCGTATTGTTTGGCGCCTTCCAGGCCATGGCCGGAGCAGGATATTCCCAGAATGCACGGTTAAGCCTTCATCTGCAGGGAACTTCCGTGAGAGATGTTCTTGGCGCCATTGAAGCACAAAGTGAGTATTACTTTCTGTATAACAGCGAGTTGATCGATGTGCAACGGAAAGTGGATTTGAACGTGGAAAATGAGACAATAGAGAAGATCCTTTCGACATTATTTCAGGAAGAGGACGTAAAAGTAGTTGTCCGTGACCGCCACATTATTCTGACTCCAACGGGAAAATCCATTCGACAGCCTAATAAGTCTCTTCAGGGAACAGTCAAAGCTGCTTCCGGCGAACCACTCCCGGGTGTAAGTATTTTGATAAATGGGACAGGAAATGGGACTATTACCGATAGTGAGGGTAATTTTTCCCTGAATAATGTCCGCCCTGATGCCATCCTTGTCATTTCCTTTATTGGCATGAAAACGCAGGAGATTGTTGTTGGCGAAAAGACAGTATTAAATGTTGTCATGGAGGAGGAAAGCATTGGTATCGAAGAGGTTGTTGCCGTTGGCTATGGCGTTCAAAAAAAGGTTAACCTCACAGGATCGGTGGCTGCCGTGCAGGGAGAGATCCTGAAAAGCAGACCCGTAGGTGCTGTCGGCGCGGGCCTGCAAGGCCTGCTGCCCGGGGTAACAGTCACTTCTTCTTCGGGACAGCCCGGAAGTCCGGGAGTCAATATTCTGGTAAGAGGTGTCAATACGATCAACAGTCAGACCAATCCTTTAATATTGATAGACGGTATTGCCGGGGGGGATATCAATCTGGTTAACCCCGACGACATCGAGAGTGTTACGGTCCTGAAAGATGCTGCTTCGTCGGCTATATATGGCGCCCGTGCTGCAAACGGGGTTATCTTGATCACGACTAAAAAAGGGAAAAGTGAAGGGAAAGCGGCATTTAGTTATTCGGGTTATTACGGGATTCAAAAACCTGTTTCATTGCCCGAGCTGGTCAATGGACGTCAGTTTATGACCCTTGAAAATGAAGCGCGGGCTGCCAGGGGAGTAGCCGTGCCTTATTCGGATGAAGCATTTATGAAGTATGACTCCAAAAACTTTCCGAATGACTATTCCAATACCGATTGGGTTGACGAGACATTCAAGGATTATGCCACCCAACAGAGCCATAATTTTAATGTGAACGGCAGCTCTGAACGGTCTTCTTATTATATGTCATATGGTTACCTGGAACAGACGGGACTTATCGTGGGTGATCCGTATTCTTCTAACCGGCACAACGTCAGGCTGCGCCTGGATTCGAAAATTACCGACCGGTTGAAGGTTGACGGAAATATTAGTTTTATCGATTTTTACAGGCAGGATGCCGGGGGTTCAGGCACAGGAGGGGTTTTTCGGCTGGTTCAGCGCATCTCGCCTTTGCTTCCTGTGAAATGGCAGCTTCCAACGGAAGATGGCGGATGGAAAGATTCTCCCTACTGGTCGTACGGGTCGGTTTCCAACCCCGTCCGCACCGCTTATGATTCGGGTTACACGAAGAATTATTCACGGACTTTTAATGGCAATTTTAACGCGATCCTTGATCTGATCAAAGGCATGACCTTAAACGGGCAATACGCCTATAATTATTATACACGCGATGTGAAGGACTGGAGCCCAACCATGCCCCGTTTCCTGGCCGACGGTACACCGCATCCTGCAAACGAGAATGTTGAAAATCAGATAGCGGAGTCGCACCGAAGCATATTAACCCAGACTTTTGTGACGACCTTGAACTACCAAAAGACACTCAAAAAACACGGATTCAATTTTCTGGCAGGATTTTCCCAGGAGTGGGCTTATATGCCTGAACTGTCTGCTTCGAGAAAGAAGATACTCCTTGACGGAGTGGAAGAAATTGACGGAGGTACGGAGGACATTGCCAACAGCGGAACCGCCGAGCACTGGGCGTTGCGGTCTTATTTTGGCAGGATCAACTATGATTTCAATGAGAAATACTTGTTTGAAGCAAATGTGCGGTATGACGGAACATCGCGTTTTGCCAAAGAGAACAGGTGGGGTATATTTCCATCTTTTTCAGCGGGTTGGAAGTTTTCCCAGGAAGAGTTTATGCGCTTTTTGGATCCTGTATTCACCATGGGAAAAATAAGAGCTTCATGGGGTGAGCTCGGAAACCAGAATATCAGCGACAGCTACTATCCCTACCTGACCGAAATTGAACGCTATGCAAAAGCCTATCCGATCGGGAATAAGGAAAATGTGGGCTTCAAACAATATTCGCTGGCCAATGAAAATATTAAGTGGGAAACGATCCGGATGCTCAATGCCGGGATCGATCTTCAGTTATTGGACAACAGGCTGGATGTATCATTCGACTGGTTTAAGAAGAACAATATCAATGCACTGCTTAAGCCGATCTATCCGTCGGTGATCGGAATTACCGCATCCGACAACCTTCCGCTGGAGAATATCGGATCAATTGAAAATAAAGGATGGGAATTGAGCATCGGTTGGCGAGACCAGATCGGTAAAGTTCGTTATGGCTTTACTGCCAATTTGTCGGATGCCCGGAATAAGATTACTGACCTGGGATCCAGCGCTCCTTCGCTGGGCGATAAAATACGCCGGGTTGGCGACCCGATTAATGCCTACTATGGTTATTTAACGGATGGACTGGCTCAGGTTGATGATTTTGAGTCGTACAACGAAACCAACAGAAAATATGTCAATCCGGACTTTGCAGTGATCAGCAGCTATGCGAATATTATTCAGCCGGGAGATGTTGTTTACCGGGATATTAGCGGTGAAGGCGGAGAACCGGACGGAAAGATTGATGACTATGATAAAGTGGTGTTCGGAGATCCGTATGCCCGTTACACATATTCACTGAGGGGCTTCATGGAGTGGAAGAACTTTGATTTTACCTTCTATCTTCAGGGAGTAGGGAAGGTAAATGGTTATTTATCGGAAGAAGCCCGTCATGCTTTTATTAATGACTACTCCGTTCCTAAAACGGCACATCTGGACCGGTGGACCCCGAACAATCCGGGGGCTTCTTATCCGCGCATGTATTACCAGCCCAGTCATAATATTGTGTTTTCAGACTATTGGATCGAAGATGCTTCCTATCTGCGGCTGAAGAATATTCAATTCGGTTATACCCTGCCCAAACGTCTTACCGACAAGATCAGGGCCGATCGTCTGAAAATTTACGTGTCGGTCGATAACCTGCTTACACTGACCAACTATTTCGGAGGATTCGATCCCGAGGTCCGGGAAACTTCAGGCGATTCTTATCCGCAACTCAAGACATTCGCATTGGGTGTGCAATTTGGATTTTAATATTTAACTGCTTAAAAGATGAAGAATTTTAAATATATAATCTTACTGGTCATTTTGACCGCTTCCGGCTGTGATGATGCATTCCTTGATAAATTTCCCCTGGATACTGTGACACATGGCACTTATTGGAAAACCGAGGATCAGTTAAGGGCAGCGCTATATCCCTGCTACGACGGCTTTCAGTATGAATTGATCATGTACCCGGGCGTATTTGGAGATGACGCTGTTTGGGGTGACCTGAGCAGCGGACTGAGCAAGGTTCCCGGAGGAAGACACACGGCAATGGATGGATTTCCTTTCACGACCTTTTGGGGAAATGCATACGGTCATGTATTCAACTGTAACAATTTTCTTGACCACTACGACGCGGCAGAAATTGATCAGGACGTGAAAGATAAGTATGCTGCAGAGGTCAAGGTGATCAGGGCATTGCAGTATTTCTGGCTGACCTCTTACTGGGGTGATGTGCCGCTGGTTGATCACGTGATCACTTCGTCCGAGGCCTATGGACCCCGTACGGCAAAAAGCGAGGTGGTGCAGTTCATGCTGGATGATTTGGACTGGGCTGCGGGTAAACTGGGAACGGCAATCCCCTCCGGTGATGATCTGGGTCGGATTAACCGTTGGGGAGCGCTTGCGCTGAAAGCCCGGGTGGCCTTGCAAAATGAAATGTGGGAAGTTGCTGCAAATACGGCAAAGGAAATTATCGATAACAGCCCCTATGAACTTTATCCTGATTACCAGGCACTCTATCATCTGGAAGGTAATGCCGAAATTAATCCGGCCAATAAGGAAGCGATTATCTATAGCCTCTACGTGGAAGATCTTCGCATGAACAACTTGACCAATTATACCTGTACAACTGTTGATTATATCCGTTTTAACGCATCCAAACGGCTTGTGGACGCCTACTTGTGTACCGACGGGAAGCCGGCAAAAACAGGGTTGGAATACTACCAACAGACAGGTGTAATGCTTTCAGATTTGTATCCTTATCCTGAACAGCATTATGTAGATTATTTTACTGCCCGTGATCCGCGAATGACGATGACACTTTACACGCCTGGTGATGCCTGGCCCGGTGGTGATGACGGAGACCCGGATGTGGATGTTGCCAATCCCATTTTTCGTTTACCCCGTTTTGCCGTATTGCAAAACAATAACCGGTTAGGCGCCAACGGACTTACCGGATTCTACTTCAAGAAATACAACAGCCCTGAGCTTGCAGGTTTAACCAACCGTGATCACAATAACATCAATGTAATCCGTTATGCTGAGGTTCTGCTGATCTACGCGGAAGCGTTGTTCAATATTCAGGGAGGGACATTGACACAGGCACAGCTTGACCAAACTATCAATCAGCTTCGTGAACGGGCTGGTATGCACCCGATGATCCTGACCGAGCTGGAGGCATGGGGAATGGACCTCGAAACAGAGCTTCACCGCGAACGGCGGGTGGAAATGGCGATGGATGGTATGCGGTACTTCGATGTGTTAAGATGGAAAGAGGGCGGAAAAATGCTGGGTAAAGCCATGGTCGGACCTTCGCTGACGGTGTGTGCGAATGATTTGGGCAGAAATCCGTTTACCAGTAATGGCACGGACGAATTTGGCGATATCGTCTATGAAAAGTCAACAGCAGAAGGCGGCATTGACCATTTTGATCCCGCTAAACACTATTTATGGCCTGTGCCTTATGCCGAACGGGTCAAAAATCCTGACCTGGGACAGAATCCGGGCTGGGAGGAATAATTTGTCTGTAATCCGAAAAGTTTAAAATTATGAGAAAGCTGATATATATTCTGTTTTTGTTTGGGGCGACGCTCAACTGTAATGAGGAATACCACGATATTGAAGACCCGGGATGGGATGATCAGGACGTGACGAATACGATTACAGTAATGAGCTACAATGTAAAGTATTGCTCTCCGTATAACAGTTCAACGCCCGACGTAGACGCTGTTGCGGAGATTATCAAACAGGCAAAGCCGGATGTCGTTTTCCTTCAGGAACTGGACCGGAACACCACCCGAAGCGGGAAGATTGACCAATTAGCCCAATTATCAGGAAAAACCAATATGCCTTATACCTATTACGGAAAGGCTATTGACTACCAGGGAGGAGAATCCGGAGTAGGTATCCTCTCCCGGTACTCTTTATCTGACCCTCAGACTTTCCGTTTGCCGCGCGTTGAGTTGGGTGATACTTATGTCAGTTACCGGATCCTGGTCCGGGCAAACATTACCGTAAACGAAAAGAAAATTACCATCGCGGGTACGCATCTCGAATTAACACAAGAGAACCGGGATCTGCAGGTTCCTGAGATCAACCGGATTTTGTCTTCATCAAATTACCCGACTGTCCTGGCGGGCGATTTTAATGCCACACCCGATAATAACACAATGCAGACTTTTTTTGGCTATGGTTTTAAGAAAACCTGTACAACAGGGTGTAATACCATTACCTCCAATGCTCCAAACAGAGAGATCGATTACATCATCTATCGTCCGGAAATTAAATTCAAGATTGTTTCTCACGATGTTATCCAAACTCTGGCTTCCGATCATTTACCCATTGTTTCCGTGTTGGAATTGAATTAAACACAGCTTTCAACTGACTAAAAACACTAATAAAATACAATCATGGTAAGAAGAGTTCTTTTGCTTTTAGCTGTTGCCGCAACACTTCTTTGGCGTTGCGAAGAGCAGGCAGGTGACCCTCAGATATCGTTTGAGAACGGACTTGACAGTATCACGGAAATCTTCCCGGGCGATCTGTTCTATGTGAAAGGAAAAATCCTGGCGGACGAACCGCTCTCGGAAGCCTTTTATTTTCATCAGAAGAAAGATGCCACCGGAAAGCTGGAGGAGGCGGGCGACCGGTTGGAACTGGGCCTTGACGGAACTCCCGGCTCCTTTTCTCTCGGTTTCCTGGTCGAATCCACAACTGTCGGAGTAAAAATAATCGCCGAAGATGTCAAAGGGAACAGGTCCGTCAGGATCTTTAGAGTGATCCGGGGAGTTGACGGCCTGGAAATCGCATTGGAGGAACCCGGATTTATTGAAGACATTGACTCCGGTGAAACATTCCATGTGAACGGTACGGTGACTTCAAAAACGAAAATAACCAGTCTGAATTACCGGATCATAAAGGGAGATATCACAGAGGAACCGGTCAGTATTACTCTGACAAGCGACCTGGAAATAAGCTTTGACATTCCTTTAATTGCCCGCAACGGAATGACCGGGGTGCTGGTTACAGCAGAAAACAGAGGTCAAATGGCAGCCAGTAAGCTATTTGAAATAAAACATGTGACTGCTATCGGTCCTGTGATCCTTTTTGACAAGGAGTTGATTGAAGTGAAGCCCGATTCGATGTTTACTGTCTCCGGCAGGGTCACCTCAAACCTTGAAGTGGAATCCGTGTCGTATGTGGTTCTGAAAGGCGGAACATCCGGTTCTTCAGAAAGTACCACGCTCATCGATAACCGGTTTAGTTTTGACGTCAATGCCGGCGAAGATGTGACCGGGGTAGTTGTTACTGCTGCTGATGTGAGAGGGAATGAAGGGATGGAAACGATACCCGTGACGGTCTTGTTACCGGGTGCAACGGTAGGAAACGTGATGGTTCATTATAAGCATATCATCCTGACCGACGAAAAATTCCCCAAATGCTATTTCAGTTTCTCTATGGCTCCCTACGTATTGAACGGGACGCAGGCGAAAGCCAATCAAAGCAGCGTAAATCTGATGTATTCAAACTGCTTTATCTCGGAGGGACATGCCAGTAACGGTCCGGCCATTTTCGGGCCCAATGTAAGTACAGCCTCCACCATTAAAGCGAATGATCTGGTTGCAGACTGGACGACTCCTTATAACCTGACGCGCCTGCCGGCAGCATCCGATTTCTTCAGCACCGTGGGTAAAACATTTGATGAAATCGGCGATACACAGGAAGAATGGGAAGTGGTAGATGCCTACATCAAGAAGAAAATAGGAAGTTCAGGCGTCGTCAGACAGTCCAATATGTCCGTAGGATATATGTTTGCAATTGGCTATGGCGGAACTGTTGCCGGAGACATTAATAAGTATGCGATAGCAATCGTCAGGGGTTTCGGTGGTGAAAAAGCGACTTCTGCCGGTGAATCCAGGGGCGCCTGGATCGAGATCGAAATCAAGATGAGAAAATAGCAATAAAATATCAAATTTGAAGGTTCCGGTAGCCTGACGAGTGCTGCCGGAAACCTTATTTTAACTTAAAACAAATGAAACTAATTTTTCTTTTACTGGTCTTTTTCGTGTCCGTATCCGTCTTGCAGGCACAGGAAGAGACGGCCGGCTTAAAAGCATTATGCTATAACATTCGTTTCGGGGAATTGGCCTCGCTGGAAGAGCTGGCCGATTTTATTAAAAGCCAGGACCCTGACATTGTTGCTTTACAGGAGGTCGACGTGAGGACGTTTCGCGATCGTGCCCCGCATCAGCACGGGAAGGATTTTATCACGGAGTTAGGCTACCGTACCGGAATGCTTACGGCTTACGCCAAAACAATCCCTTATGCAGGCGGGTATTACGGGATCGGTATTTTATCGAAATACCCGATGAGCGAAACTAAACGGATCATGCTCCCCATGCCGGAAGGAGCGAAGGAACAGCGGGCCATGCTCCTGGCAAATGTGGAACTGCCCGACGGAAAGGTGTTCACCTTTGTAAGTACACACCTGGATTATCCTTCATCGTCGGTGAGGCAGGCGCAGGTCGAAGCGCTGACAATGGCGCTTAAAGGAAATCCATATCCGATGATCGTAGCCGGCGATTTTAATGCTCATCCTGATTCTCCGGAAATCAGCAAGGGAATGGCCGAATGGAAGCAGGTAACTTCATCTGATTTTACCATTCCCGCGTCAGGCCCAAAGGCAAAAATCGATTATATTTTTTGTTATCCCGCACAGGCATGGACCGTCTTGTCTGCGTCTACCCCAAAAGTGACGTTGTCCGACCATTTGCCGGTAAATGCGGTGCTTCAGCCCGAATTCTGAAAAAGCATCACAAACAGGTGGTAATGCGAATGTGACGATTTAGCTTTTGGTCAACGATCAGATTTCATACAGATACGTTTCATTGAGAAAAGCTTTGATCTTTTTATCGAGCGTCCATAATCTGGAGTCCGAGGCGATGGTGGCTGTAATAATACAAGCATCAATAAGTCCGATTCCTTTACTGGTCAATTTTTCTTTCTGCAAATACTCTCCCGCCAGGAGATATAAATGATCAATTCCGGGCTTCGGTATCAGTTCGTAATATGCCTTTATCGTTTCAATTTCCTTTTTATTGCAAGCGGCTTGCAGTAGCTCCGCGAATATTACTTCGATGGTCTCAACTGTTCCCTTTTCAATAAACTGCCGGCAGGTTTCAAGATAAGGGTCATTCCCCTTAAAATACTCAATCCAGACAGAGGTATCAAAAATAATATTCTCACTCATCGTTCTCTGTTTAGATTTCGGATTTCGTCAGCGGAATAGTTGAATTTCAGCGGATTACTTTTAATCGCGTTATTCAAATCTTTCAGTTTTTGCAGCCTGATGTATTCATTTAAAGCAATCTTTAATGTGTTGGTGATCGTAGATGATTTGGAATAGATCATCGCTTCTTTTATCGTTTTATCATCAATAATTGCCGTAACTTTCATTTTCTTTATTTTTTACATATACGATGCAATATACGATGTATTGTCGTATTGCCAAAAATGTTTTACTGCCTTTTTTTATTCGAATTAAATCGGTACCTCATAAAATATTTACCTGTTCTCGTCGTAATTTTGTATGTATCCATCATTAAAATCAAATAGGTATGAAGTACAGAAAGCTTGGAGAAACAAATGAAACATTATCGGCAATTGGTCTGGGATGCATGGGCATGAGCTTTGCCTACGGTAAACCAGACGATGAACAATCCGTCAGGACTCTGGAGTACGCCCTGGAAATCGGAATTAATTTCTGGGATACAGCCGACGTGTACGGACAGGGCCACAATGAAAAGCTGCTCGGGAAAGTGCTCCGGTCAAAAAGGGACAAAGTTTTTTTGGCAAGTAAATTTGGGTTCCGTTATGAGGACGGTTTCGATCAGAATGACATGAAGACCTATAAAACCTATTTCGACGGGAGACCGGAATATGTCAGAATGGCCTGCGAAGCCAGCCTGAAGCGGCTGGGCGTGGAAACCATCGATCTGTATTACAGTCACCGGGTTGATCCCAATATACCCATTGAGGAAACGGTGGGAGCGATGTCCGATTTGATTGTTCAGGGCAAAGTCCGCTATCTGGGACTTTCGGAGGCGTCGGCCGAATCGCTGAAAAGAGCGCATGCCATTCATCCGATCCGTGCCTTGCAGTCAGAATATTCGCTGTTTACGAGGGATATTGAAAAAGAAGTTCTCCCGGTGTGCCGCGAACTGGGTATTACGCTTGTTCCATACAGTCCTCTTGGCCGGGGAATGCTTACCGGGACCATTAAGGAAGCTCCCAAAGCGGCCGACGATTTCCGGACCACCCTGCCTCGTTTTCAGAAGGATGCTTTTGAGCATAATAGAAAGCTGGTCGATAAACTGAAAGAAATTGCAAAAAGAAGGAATTGCACACCATCTCAGTTGGCGCTGGCCTGGTTGCTGCATCAGGGTGAAGATATTATTCCGATCCCCGGCACAAAAAAGATCAGGTACCTGGATGAAAATGCTGCGGCTGCGGATATTCAGCTTGCACCAAGTGAGTTGAAAGCAATAACGGCCCTTTCAGATGAAATTAAAGTAAACGGTGCACGTTATTCGGACGCAGGAATGAGATTGGTCAATAATTAAGCGGAGCCTCCGGCGAGGATCGGGAGTGATAAATGGGAATGATTATCTTTGTTAGATAACATTTTCAAAGAAACGGAAAGCATGTGGTATACAAAATCGGCAGAAGAAGTACTGGAGAAGCTCCGGGTTGACCCTTCAAAGGGATTGACTGAGGAAGAAGCAAAGAAACGTTTGGAGGAAACCGGACCCAACCGGTTAAAAACTCAAAAACGAAAAAGCATTTTGCAACTGTTTCTGGCACAGCTCAGAGACTGGCTGATCTATGTCCTGTTTGCAGCTGTAGTTATCACGCTGTTCATGGGCGAGTATATCGATGCCGTCATTATTCTTATGGTTATTATTCTGAATGCCGTTTTAGGCATAATCCAGGAAGTGAAAGCCGGGAATGCCATTGAAGCGCTTCAGAAAATGTCTTCACCAAAAGCCCTCGTGCGCAGGGATGGTGAAGTCAAAGAAATTGAATCAGAAAGGCTGGTGCCGGGCGATATTTTGATCCTGGATGCGGGACGTTATATTGCTGCAGATATCCGTCTGATTGAAGCAGTTAATTTGCAGGTCGAAGAGTCGGCTATGACCGGAGAATCAGTTTCCTCAGAAAAGGATGCCTCCCTGGTACTGGACGAAAAGACGCCATTGGGAGATCGGGAGAATCTGGCTTTTATGACAACGCTGGTGTCCAAAGGCCGCGGAGCCGGCGTTGTGACCGGAACCGGAATGAATACTGAGGTTGGCCGGATTGCCAATATCATCGATGGGGAGGAAGAAGCCAGGACTCCGCTGGAGATCCGGCTGAATGAACTGGGGAAAGTATTGGGGAAGCTGGCTATTGGGATTTGCCTTTTTATTTTTATCATTTCCGTTATCCAGGGCCGTGATCTGGCTGAGATGTTTCTGACTTCGGTGTCACTCGCTGTGGCTTCCATCCCCGAAGGATTGGCAGCTATTGTTGCTGTGGTGCTTTCGGTCGGCGTCACAACGATGTCGAAACGAAACGCAATCATCAGGCGCTTGCCTGCCGTGGAGACCCTCGGCTCGGTCAATATGATATGCTCCGACAAAACCGGCACGCTCACCCAGAATAAAATGACAGTCGTCAAATATTTTACCGTCGAGGAGGAAGGGGATATTTCGGAAGACCGTGAAGATAAAGCGGGCGATCAGGCCAGGTTACTGAGCAAAGCGATGATCTTGTGTTCGGATGCAACCTGGGAAGGTGGAAAAGGTACCGGCGACCCGACCGAAATCGCCTTGCTGTTATTTGGTGATGATCTGGGTATTGACAGGAAAAAACTGAACAAGGAAAACAGGAGGGTTGGGGAATTTGCTTTTGACTCGGAACGAAAGTTGATGTCAACTCTGGTTGAAGAAGACGGTAAGCTGACGGTTTATACCAAGGGGGCCATCGATAATCTTCTTAAGCTTTCAACCCGCGTTCTGGTAAACGGAAAGGCCATTCCCCTTTCCGATGAATACCGGGAAATGTTCAACCGCGCTACCGAGCGGATGTCGGATGAAGCGTTGCGGACTTTGGGGGCAGCTTATAAACCTGTTGAAACGAAAATCAAGCCTGAAGAGATGGAACGGGACCTCATCTTGGTCGGGATGGTAGGAATGATCGACCCACCCCGGATTGAGGTAAAAAATTCCATCAAACTGGCTAAAAATGCGGGAATTACTCCGCTTATGATCACCGGTGACCACAAAAACACAGCCTATGCCATTGCTCAGGAGCTCGGCATCGCGGAAACCCGGGATCAGGCTATCACCGGGCAGGAAATGGATGAGCTGACGGAAGAGGAACTGAAGGCCGGAATAAACCGGTTTAAAGTATTTGCGCGGGTTTCTCCGGAGCATAAGGTAAAGATTGTGCGTGCCCTGAAAGGGCAGGGCAATATTGTCTCGATGACCGGTGACGGAGTGAACGATGCGCCCTCTCTTAATGCGGCCGATATCGGCGTTGCTATGGGGATCACCGGTACTGATGTAGCGAAGGGAGCTTCGGATATGATCCTGGCCGATGACAATTTCGCAACCATTGTTTCGGCCATCGAACAGGGACGGAATATCTATAATAACATAAAAAAATCAGTTCTTTTCCTGCTGACCAGTAATTTGGGCGAGGTCATTTCCATGTTTATCGCCCTGATGTCGGGTATGGCGGCTCCCTTTCTGGCCACCCAGCTCCTGTGGATCAACCTGCTTACCGATTCCTTGCCTGCCGTCGCTTTAGGAATGGACCCGGGTGACCCTGATGTAATGAAGGAAAAGCCCCGCGATCCGAAAGAAAGCTTTTTTGCCCATGGCGCCGGATGGCGCGCTATGATCGGAGGATTCGTTATTGGGATCGTGACACTGGCAGCATTCTGGTATGGATATTATGAAAACGGATACAGTCCGTTTGACAAAGAAGTGCCGGAAGATGCTGTTTCCTATGCCCGTACACTGGCATTTATGACCATTATATCATGCCAGCTCTTTTACTCGCTTGCGTTGAGGAACAGCAGGAAATCAATTTTCACGATAGGGATCTTTTCCAACCGCTATTTAGTTGGCGCTGTTGTTCTTGGCCTCGCCTTGCAGTTGCTGGTGATTGCTGTTCCTTTTATGCAGGAGGCATTTAAATTGCAGATGCTGGATCCCCGGGGATGGATCATGGTACTTGTACTTGGGCTGATACCTCTGTCATTGAGTGAAATTTACAAATTCAGATTGAGGATATCCTCTAAAAAATAGTTGAAAGTCTTTTCAAGCGAAGCATTGCCTTTCATTGCTGGAACCCCTGATTGCGATTGTCTGCTGTTTTTTGTGTTCTAGAACATGTTTCTTTGTGTGGATGTTTAAACGATTAAGCATACATTTGTTTCGTATTCAAATTTGTGAAAATGGGGAAGAAAGTGTCATTAAAAGATATTGCAACGAAAGTCGGCGTATCGACTGCACTGGTCTCTTATGTGATGAACGGTCTTGAAAAGGAAAAAAGGGTCGGGCATGAAGTGGTGGAGAAAATCCGTGAGGCAGCAAAGGATTTGAATTACCAACCGAATCAAATCGCGCGCAGTCTTAGGAAGGGTTCAACCAATACGATTGGTTTGATCGTAGCCGATATTGCCAACCCATTTTTTGCTCATCTGGCCCGTATTATAGAAGATGAAGCCATTAAATATAACTACGTGGTGATCATTGGCAGTTCAGATGAGAATTTTTCCAAATCCGAATCTCTGGCAGAGACGTTGTTGAACCGTCAAGTCGACGGATTCATCATTGTTCCGGCCGAAGGCTGCAACCGACAGATAGAATTGCTTTTACAAAAGGAATTGCCTGTAGTTCTGATCGACCGGCATTTTCCTGAACTGAATACAAATTATGTCGTTCTTGATAATTACAGGGCGACCTTCGAAGCAACGTCATACCTCATTGATAAAGGATGCCAAAAGATAGAAATGATTGCTTACAAATCGTCTCTCATCCATATGCAGGATCGAATGCGTGGTTACAGGGAGGCTATAATGGCAAGCGGATTAACGGAAAAACTCATTCATATCAGGGAGATTGATTATCATCAGGTGGGCGAGCAGATGGAAAAAATAATGGCCGAGTTGAAGAAGAAGAAAGAAGCGGATGCCATTCTTTTTGCCACGAATGCATTATCTGTTGCCGGGCTGTATGCGATACGGAAAAATAGAATTCATGTTCCTGATGAATTGTCAGTCATTGGTTTTGACGGGAATGAGGCTTTTGACTTTTTTGATCCCCCGCTGACTTTTATTCAGCAACCTCTTGAAGAGATGGGTAAGGAATCGGTCAGGGTATTGCTGGAGCAGATACAGGGGACAAGTAAAACCGTTCAGGTCAAACTGAAGCATGAATTGATTTGTCGAGGGTCTTGCAGGTAATTTGACAGCTATTCGCTTAAACGTTTAAATTAAAATAAATCTATAAATCTGTTGAACCATGAAAAAAGTTTTCGTTTTAGTAGCAGCGTGTTTCTTGTCGCTCGCGGGATTTTCGCAAGCGGGTTTTAACGGTCTGGATATGAACATGGGTAACCTTTACCGGTTATCGGATGCAAAGACACGATCGATTAGTCCGGAGAACTTTACCGGGGAAAAAGGAAAAGGAGGAATGGCTGTTCCTTCCGAAAAGGATAACCTGAATACCGCTAATGCTTCTCATGCCGCCCGCGATCTGGGACAAGGATGGAAGGTGAATCCGTTTATTATCATCAAACCGGGACAAACATTTACATTGGCCGAAATTGACGGATCGGGTGCAATTCAGCATATCTGGATGACCCCTACCGGAAACTGGAAGTTTTCCATTATCAGGATCTATTGGGACGATGAAAAGGAACCATCGGTAGAGTGTCCCGTGGGCAGCTTTTTTGCCATGGGATGGAATGAGTATGCGCCTTTGAACTCACTGGCCGTCTGTGTGAATCCAGGAAGCGCTTTCAACTGCTACTGGCCGATGCCTTTCCGGAAAAAATGCCGTATTACGATGGAAAATGTGAATGATCAGGACGAAATGAGGCTTTATTACCAGATTGATTATACGCTGACCGATGTACCTGCCGACGCGGCTTATTTTCATGCTCAGTACAGGAGAACAAACCCCAATACCACTTCCGATTATACCATTGTCGATAATATAAAAGGTAAAGGACAGTTTGTAGGTGTTTACCTGGCATTGGGCGTCAACAATAACGGTTGGTGGGGTGAAGGAGAGATCAAATTTTTCATTGATGGAGACAGCAAATTCCCGACCATCTGCGGAACCGGTACTGAAGATTATTTCTGTGGTTCATACAACTTCGACCGAAACGGTCAGTACAAGGAATTTTGTACTCCTTATGCGGGACTGCACCAGGTGATCCGCCCTGATGGAACTTACAAGGCACAACAGCGTTTCGGACTTTACCGATGGCATATCGTGGATCCTGTCCGGTTTGAGAAAGATTTAAAGATCACCATCCAGGATTTAGGTTGGAGACATGGAGGCCGTTATTTACCCCAGCAATCGGATATTTCTTCAGTGGCCTTCTGGTATCAGACCGATCCCCATACCAAATTTCCGCAATTACCGGAATGGGAACAACTGGAAGTGAATTGAAATAAGAATCAGGAACCAAGAGCCAGGAACCAAGACACAAGATGGAACAAGGAAGAATTTTCCAATCTCCGGCCTTCCTCCTCCGGTCTCCTGTCTTCGGTTTCCGGTCTTCTGTACAATTTAGAAAAAATGCAATTAAACTAAGACAATGAAAAACAGACTAATAGGACGACTACCCAAAGTGGGGATTCGTCCCGTGATTGATGGCCGTGAAAACGGTGTTCGTGAGTCGCTCGAAGAGCAGACAATGGCGCTGGCCAAGGCGGCAGCACGTTTAATCGAAGAAAATCTCCGGTTTCCGTCGGGTGAAAAGGTGGAGTGCGTGATATCGGATACCACCATCGGCGGCGTTGCCGATGCAGCTTGTTGTGCCGACCAGTTTGAACGCGAAGGTGTCGGCGTTTCGTTAACCGTAACCCCTTGCTGGTGTTACGGAACGGAAGTTATGGACTCTAATCCGTGGATTCCCAAAGCCATATGGGGCTTTAACGGTTCTGAGCGTCCCGGGGCTGTTTATCTGGCTGCAGCGCTTGCCGGATATACCCAAAAAGGACTGCCCACATTCAGTATTTACGGGCGTGATGTTCAGGATGCCGGTGATAACACCATTCCGGACGACGCTGCCGGAAAAATACTTCGATTTGTCAAAGCAGCACTGGCGGTTGCCCAGATGAAAGGAAAGTCGTACCTGGCGATCGGCTACACGTCGATGGGAATTGCCGGTTCGATGGTCAACCCTGACTTTTTCCAGGATTATCTGGGAATGCGGACTGAATTTGTGGAATCGGTTGAAATTCTTCGTCGTATTGACCTGGGAATTTATGATCCGGACGAATACAAAAAAGCGCTGGCCTGGGTAAAAGAAAACTGCACGGAAGGTTTTGATATTAATGCAAAGCCTTACAGCCGGGAAGAAAAAGACAAACAATGGGAAATGGTTGTCAAAATGACCATCATCGCCAAAGATCTGATGCACGGAAATCCGAAACTGAAAGAAATGGGCTTCGGAGAAGAAGCAAAAGGACATAACGCGATTGCAGGGGGTTTCCAGGGACAACGTCAATGGACCGATCATTATCCCGATGGTGACTTTATGGAGGCGATGCTGAATTCATCGTTCGACTGGAACGGGATTCGCCAGGCCTACGTTTTCGCAACCGAAAACGACAGTCTGAACGGCGTTTCCATGCTCTTTGGTCATTTGCTGACCAATACGGCACAGCTCTTTTCTGATGTCCGCACGTTCTGGAGTCCCGAAGCTGTGAAACGGGTTACCGGCAAGGAACTGACCGGGCTCGCATCGAATGGCATCATTCACCTGATCAATTCCGGTTCAACCACGCTTGATGCTACTGCTCAGCAACGCGATTCCAATGGGAATCCGGTGATGAAACCGTATTGGGAGATCACGGACGAGGAGGTAAAGAATTGCCTGGAGAATACGCAGTGGTGTCCGTCAAACCTTGGATACATGCGCGGCGGCGGTTTTTCGTCTTTGTTCCGCACGGCAGGTCAGATGCCGGTAACCATGTGCCGGGTTAACCTGGTCAAAGGACTTGGGCCGGTGCTTCAACTGGCTGAGGGATGGACGGTCGAGCTGCCTGAAGAGATCCACTCGGTGCTGGACAAACGGACCGATCCGATCTGGCCAACCACCTGGTTTGTGCCGCGCACGTCGGGGACAGGCAAGTTTAAAGATGTTTATTCGGTGATGGCCAACTGGGGAGCTAATCATGGCGCGATTTCGTACGGGCATATCGGCGCTGATCTGATTACTTTGGCATCCATGCTTAGGATTCCTGTTTGCATGCACAATGTCCCGGAAGATGAGTTGTTCCGGCCCAGCGCCTGGAACTCGTTTGGCAGCGATCCGGAAGGATCGGATTACCTGGCCTGCAAAAATTACGGCCCTATTTATTCCTAAATAAGTGGTCGTATGGAACGAATATGTTGCTTTACAACGTCTGTATTTTCAGTAACATGGCGTTTCATACGACCGTCAAAAAAAGAGATCACTTACGTATGAAAAAAAACAGAAAGGCAATTTACGCAGCTCTGGTCATTTTAGTGGCTGGCTGCGCTTCGCCTGTAAAAAAAAAATAATGCAGAAATGGCAAAAAGTAATGATACGATCCCGAAGGGAACTTATGGTTATGACGTGGCTTTTTTCAATGGGAAGAACATTAAAACCATTGAACTGAAAGACGCTGAATCGAAGGCCTGTGTATTGCTGGTTCCCGGGTATCAGGGAAGGGTAATGACATCGAGCGCCCATGGGGACGGGGGCCAAAGCTTCGGATGGATCAATTATAACCACATCAGTTCGGGGAACATCAGCAAACAGTTTAATCCCTTCGGAGGCGAAGAACGTTTCTGGCTGGGACCTGAAGGCGGCCCGTTTTCCATTTATTTTCCCCAGGGAAAAGAACAGGTTTTTGAAAACTGGCAGGTTCCTGCTGTTCTGGATACAGAATCTTTTGATGTCAAGGCGCAAAATTCGGATCAGATTACTTTTGTGAAGGCTGCGACATTGAAAAATGCCTCGGGAACTGAATTTAAAGTGGGCATTGAAAGGAAAATTTCGTTGTTGCCGGCCGATACCCTGAGCGCCTTATTTGGTGCGGACGTTCCAGCCGGCTGCGACATAGTGGCTTATCAGACTGAAAACACCATTACCAACACAGGCGACGCGGCCTGGACAAAAAAGGGCGGATTGCTTTCCGTCTGGATGCTGGGCATGTTTAATCCGTCACCCTCTACCACCGTTTTTATTCCTTACGAACAGAACGGCACCGGTACTATTGTGAATGATGAATACTTTGGTAAAGTTCCGTCCGACAGGCTGATCGTTGAGAAGGGCACTATTTTCTTTAAAATTGACGGAAAGCTTCGCAGTAAGATCGGAGTTCCTCCCGGAAGAGCAACTGAGCTTTGCGGAAGTTACGATGAAGAAAAGAACGTACTGACACTGCTCTGGTGTTCTTTGCCTTCCAAACCGGCCGATTACGTAAACTCTAAATGGGGAAAACAGGATAATCCTTATGAAGGCGACGTAATCAATTCATACAATGACGGACCCGTAGAAGACGGCTCGATCATGGGGCCTTTTTATGAAATTGAGACATCCTCACAGGCAGCCGCTTTAGCTCCGGGTGAGTCATTGACCCATATTCAGCGGGTAGTCCATATGCAGGGAGAACCGGCCGCCCTCGCGTCTGTTGTTAAGTCCCTGTTTAATCTCGATCTGAATGCTATTGCTGCTAAATTTTAATCTATGGAAAAGCAACCGATCGTTCCCAAAGGTATTGTATTGCCGTTCGTCCTTCTAACGTCACTCTTTTTTGCATGGGCTGTTCCTAATAACCTGACCGATACGATGCTGGCCGCATTCAAGCGGATCATGAGCCTGACCGATTCCAAGACGGCCTGGATCCAGGTGGCCTGTTATTTGTTCGGTTACGGCTGTTTTGCCATTCCCGCGGCTTTGTTTATTAAAAAATTCACTTATAAATCGGGAGTACTTTTAGGTCTTGGCATGTATGCGACGGGAACTTTCCTGTTTTATCCGGCTATGCTCAT
>JBDKTZ010000225.1:0-3861 GCA_039679975.1 Prolixibacteraceae bacterium | reverse complement strand
CTTTTACTTGCGGGAGTAGCTCAGCCGATAGAGCATTAGCCTTCCAAGCTAAGGGTCGCGGGTTTGAATCCCGTCTCCCGCTCAAAAACTCATCCGGTTCATTCGGGATGAGTTTTTTGATTTCTGTTTTCTCTATCATTTATCAATATTATCGATTTGAATTTTAAAACTAATTTTCAATAGATCCTGTTTAAGTTATGATAGTAGCTTATTTCTGAAATGGTTCGGACAGGGGAAACAGCATGACAATAAATAACCGTTTTCAACAAATTATTAAGTCACCAAGACCGGTATTGGTCCATTTTTATGCTCGTTGGTGTCAGCCATGTCATCAATTGTTGCCGGTATTGAAAACCATTAAGAAAGTATTTAAAGAAAATATTCGTATTATCAAGGTGAACGTAGATGATAATCCTTCTATTGCCTCTCTGTGGCGGATAAAAAGCTTACCAACGTTGATTTTATTTCAATCAGGAAATGTAAAATGGATGAACGAAGGTGTGTTGGATTCGTCTGAGTTGACGGGAATTCTTCGAAAATTTGCAGCAAGTGAAAGTCATCAGCAGTAACCGTATTTTTTGTCTGATCACCCATTTTTTATTACTTATCACTGCTTATTGTCTTTTTTAGTTTTTATTCCGTTATTTATGCCTTGATCCATATATTTAAAGACATCATGAAGAGGGAACCCTATTTCGTTGAAGCTTTACTGCCGTTACTTGTTCTGGTGATCTTGCTATCCGTAAATGTCATCCTCTTCGATGATCCACTGGCTGGTTCAAATCAGATCGCTCTTTTGCTGTCAGCTACCGTTGCGGGGGTGATTGTCAGGCGGAATGGTCAGAGATGGGAGAAAATGAGTGAGAAAGTTGTTCATACAATCGGATCGGCCATGCCTGCATTGCTGATCCTGCTTTTGATCGGCTCTCTTGCCGGTACCTGGTTAATTAGCGGGATAGTCCCCGCACTGATCTATTACGGACTGGACATCATTAATCCGTCTTTATTCCTGGTTACGGCCGTGGTAGTCTGCGCGATTGTATCATTGGCCACAGGCAGTTCCTGGTCAACGGTGGCTACGATCGGGGTTGCTTTGCTGGGAATGGGGAAGGCCATTGGTATGAACGAGGCCGTGGTTGCCGGAGCAATTATCTCGGGCGCTTATTTTGGTGATAAAATATCGCCTTTGAGCGATACAACAAATCTGGCGTCAGCGATGGCGGGGACCGATCTTTTCACTCATGTCAGATATATGCTTTATACAACAATTCCCAGTCTGGCGTTGACCTTGGTCATCTCGTTGTTTATCGGATTAAATTATGATTTTAGCCATGCGCTTGTGGATGTTCAAAATGTTAAAGCAGCTATAGACAGCGTTTTTAACGTGACACCATGGTTGTTTCTTGTGCCGGTGATCCTGTTTACTATTATCATGTTGAAGGTTCCGCCGATCCCTTCACTGATGATTGGCACTCTGCTTGGTGTACTCTTTGCTGTTTCATTCCAGCCTGGTGTAATACAGGAGATTGGTGGTCATGTCCAGGGATATGCTAAAGCTTCATACATAAGTTCTATGCAGGCCATGTTTGGCAGGATAACGGTTACTACCCCTGATGATAATGTCAATGAACTGCTTTCGACAGGCGGAATGAGAGGTATGCTCGATACCGTTTGGCTGATTATATCGGCTATGGTTTTTGGCGGAATTATGGAATCCGGCGGATTGCTTGCACGAATTACCCGACCAATTATTCAATGGGCCAGATCGACCGGTTCTTTGGTTGCTTCTACTGTTGTTTCCTGTCTTTTTTTTAATGTTACTGCTTCCGATCAGTATCTGGCGATCGTGGTACCCGGAAGAATGTTTAGAAGGACCTATGAAGATAAAGGGCTAAAACCCGAAGTTCTGAGTCGTACATTGGAAGACAGCGGAACTGTGACGTCCGTATTGGTTCCCTGGAATACTTGCGGAGCAACTCAGTCACGGGTGCTTGGTGTGGCTACATTTGACTACCTGCCTTACTGTTTCTTCAATTTGATCAGTCCATTTATGTCTGTAATTTTTGCTTATTTGAACATTCGGATCAGAAGGACCGATCAGGTGAAAGTTCCTGAGTACCATAAAAACATAAAACCTGAAACCCTGTAATCAGTAATCGTTTTCAATATGCTTGTCTTTGTTTTATTAATTATCTTTTATCTTGGTGCTCCGGTTCTGATCATTTATCTGACACAGCTTTCCGGCACCCTCAATAAGATCGGTGCTGTTATTTTGGCTTATATTGTCGGTTTGGTTATCGGGAATACCGGGATTTTTCCTGCGCCGACCATGACATTACGTACACTCCTGGGAGAAAAGACATCCGTTTCCCCTGCACACTTGCTTCCTTATCTGGAAAGAGGGGAAATCAGTCAGTCCGATTTTTTTGCGAACCAGATTGCCGGAATTCAGGATTTGCTCATAACGATCGTAATACCGCTGGCTATTCCCCTTTTACTATTTTCCATGGATATTCGTCATTGGCTGAAATTTGCAAAGGGTGCCATGCTTTCACTGGTTCTTGGCGTGCTTTCTCTGCTCCTGGTTATTTTCGCGGGCTTCTTTTGGTTTAAGGATGAAATACCTGATTTATGGAAAATTTCAGGCATGCTGGTAGGGGTGTATACGGGCGGAACTCCAAACCTTGCGGCAATCGGTACCGCATTGGAAGTTGACCCTGCGATTTTTGTTCTGACGCACACCTACGAGATGATTGCCGGGGGTATCGCCTTAATATTCCTGTTGACCTTTGCGCAAAAGATCTTTAATTTGTTTCTGCCCGAATTTACAAAACAGGAGCATCAAGCCGGAAATACGCTCACGAACCAGGAGCGGGGTGAGATGGATAGTTTTGAGGGAATACTCAAAAGAAAAAATATTATTCCGCTGCTAAAAGCGCTGTCATTATCGGGGCTGATATTTGCCATAGGAGTTGTATTGAGCTTATTGGTCAGGGAACAGGAAAAAATGTTGGTGGTTGTGCTCACGATCACTTCACTTGGCTTGCTGGCCAGTATGATCAAAAACGTGAACCGGATTGATAAGACCTTTCAGCTGGGAATGTATTTTGTAATTGTTTTTTCTTTGGTAGTGGCCAGCATGGGCGACCTGCGCAGTATGTTCAATATGGATTTTCTCCATCTGTTCGTGCTGGTTGCATTTGGTATTTTTGGTTCCATGGTCGTTCATGTTTTCCTTGCCTGGATTTTTAAAGTGAACACCGATACGACGATCATTACAATTACTGCATTGACTTATTCCCCTCCGTTTGTCCCGGTTGTTGCAGGAGCCCTGCGGAACAAAGATGTGATAATTACAGGTCTGACAACCGGTGTGATCGGATATGCCATCGGAAATTACCTGGGTTTCTTCGTGGCGTATATTTTGAAAGGATTTTAAAACAGGTAATTCAATCCCATGTAAAATCCGGAATTACCGTCACGTTTATCGAAGGCCAGTCCGTAATCAAAAGCCACAATGAAGTTCTCATTCATGGCGACACGAAGTCCCGCTCCGTATGATACATGCAATTTTTCAGCTCCCGGATCGAAATAGTTCTCTTTCCTGTCCTCAGTGAATCCGGCTGTCGATATCGCTATTTTCCGGGTAACCTTTCCGAAATCAGTAAAACCATTTAGTCCTACGTAAAAATTATTGTTGTGGAACCTGAAACGGGTTACTTTCCAGCGAAGCTCGGTATTTCCAAAGAAAATACCGTCGCCGGTTACCCTGTTTCGTAAAATTCCCCTAAGTGTTTTGGATCCGCCCAATCCTTCGGAAGTTGAGCCTTTCATGAAAGATGTGATCACTTGCGACTGGTT
>JBDKTZ010000482.1:0-3304 GCA_039679975.1 Prolixibacteraceae bacterium | reverse complement strand
AGCAAACTGTTAGCTCAGTATCCCCAGATCATCAATGATTACGACAGTCCCTTATGGCCCACCGACGAGGGATACTATTATTGGGGTAAGCCTTTATTTGATTACTATATCGATACCGATAAATGGGTACTTCGAAAACATGCAGAGATGCTGGCGGATGCAGGGGTTGATGTGATATTCTTTGATTGTTCCAATGGCAGTTTTACATGGAGAGAGTCATATCTTGCTGTATGCGAGGTATTCGCTGATGCCAGAAGAGATGGGATAAAAACGCCGCAAATCGCTTTTCTCATGCCTTTTGCTGCTACAGAAGGAAGTAAAATTGCGATCGGAAGTATTTACGGATGGCTGTATCAGGAAGGGACGTATCGTGATTTATTCTTTAAATGGGATGGGAAACCGTTGATCATGGGGTATCCCGATAATCTGACTACGGAACTGAAAAATTATTTTTCGTTCCGCCCCGGCCAGGGGGCTTATAATGCCGGGCCAACGCGATCCGACCATTGGGGATGGCTGGAGATCTACCCTCAGCATGGTTTTGGGAACGGTTCTTCCGGTGGCTATGAGCAGGTAACTGTTGGAGTAGCACAGAATTGGTCAAAAGAAAGAGGTCTTACTGCAATGAATGCTCCAGGCGTTTTTGGCCGCAGTTATACAAACAGCGGAGGAACTTCGGGAGATGAGACGGCTGTAAATTACGGATACAATTTCCAGGAACAATGGGACAGGGCTCTGGAACTTGACCCGGAATTTGTGTTTGTGACAGGATGGAATGAATGGATTGCCGGCAGACAGGAATACTGGGAAGGACAGTATAACGCTTTTCCCGATTTATTCAGCCAGGAATGCAGTCGTGATATTGAACCGATGAAAGGCGGACATGGCGACAATTACTACATGCAGCTGGTTAGTAACATCCGTCGTTTTAAGGGAATGGAAGCCCCGGTGGTCCCATCGGCGCCAAAAACTGTATTGATTGACGGCAACTTCGATGACTGGAAGTATGTAAGTCCCAGGTACGTCGCACATAAAGGAAGCACCATGCACCGGAGCAGTTCCGGATGGAAAGGAGTCTATTATACCAACACGACAGGACGCAATGATTTTGTTGCTGCAAAAGTTGCCCGAAGCAATGAGGACGTTTATTTCTATATCGAAACGGCAGATAAAATATCTGATCCTTCGGATGAGGCCTGGATGCGCTTGCTGATCGATACGGACCGGAACAAAAGTACCGGATGGGAAGGATACGATTATCTGGTAAACAGGATCAGCCCGGGAGAAACAGCGGTACTGGAAAAGAGCACCAACGGTTGGAACTGGACGAAAATCGGCGTGATCGATTATGCCGTATCCGGGAACAGAATGGAAATACGGATTCCTAAATCACTGCTTCAAATAAAAGACAAAGTAAATATTGAATTTAAATGGTCCGACAACATGCAAAACGAAGGAGATCTCATGGATTTCTACATCAATGGAGATGTGGCTCCGGGAGGAAGGTTCAACTACCTTTTTTCAGAAGTAAAAGAATAATGAGATTGCCGTTGGTTTGCTTAACGTCACATTAAATTACTGTAAAAGACCATCATGAAATAGTCGGGAAATTTGCTTTTCATACAGCGACCGATCATCCACGGATTTCGGTCTAAAATAAAACTTGCTATGAAGAAATATATTTTATCAATAGTAATCTGGATGGGGTGCGGCATTTCATTCCTGTCATGCCAGAAGGAAGAACACGATGGAGAACAGGGTAAGGCAGAAGAAGAATACACCCTTCCTGCGCCGGAACTTACAATTTCAAACCCATTTCCCTGTATCAATGAAGAAGTTGAATTTTCGTTTACGACCGATGTTGTGGTGACACAGGACTGGAATCTGGGCGACAATTTCAAGTCGGCCGAAAAAAAGGTGAAACATACTTACACCAAGGAAGGTACCTTTAACATCGGTCTTGAACTTTCGGACGGAAAGGGAGGAACGGTTCAGATTGATACAACTGTTTCTGTCATGGGTAAACGACTGAACGATGCACTTGAAGAACTGGTCAATAATCCCTCGAAGAAATGGATCTGTGCCCATCGGGGGAATACCTATTATGGTAAAAAGATGGCAAAAATTCCTGAAAGTTCAATAAAGGCGATCGAACAGGCAGTAAAAACCGGCATTGAAATGGCGGAGATTGATGTTCGGACAACGTCAGACCATGTGCTGGTTATCTCCCATAATGAAACGGTTGATGAAGCCACAAATGGAACAGGGGCAATTGCCGAAATGACCCTGGCAAAGCTAAAATCCTTCTACCTGAAGGATCAGGACGGAAACACTACGGCCTTTAAGATTCCCACTTTGGAGGAAGCGCTCCTTGCAGGGAGAGGAAAAATATTTTTTGATCTGGATTTAAAGGATATTGATCCCAAAGCGGTAGTCGGGCTGGTGGATTCTTTGCATATGCTTGATCGTGTCGCATTTTACAGGGGTAGCAGTAAAACAACAAACAAAGAAATTTCGGATGTGAATCCACAATGTATTATCTTCCCGTATGTGAAAAATACGACGATTCTGGATTACTGGAGCGAAAATCCAAGGATAAAAATGGTGCAACTGGATTACACCGCATCAACTGCAACCGGCATTGTCACAGGCGCTGCAGCGAAAGGGATGGCCTCCTTTGCAAATTACCTGAATGAACCCGGAGAAGCAATTTTAAGTGGGGATTATTCTGCCCTCGACAACATTGTTAATCTTCAGTTTCAAATCATTCAGACGGACTATGCTGAATATGTAAAAGCTTATCTTGAAAAATAAAACGAATATGAAGATTAAGTTTTTGTGGATACTAACCAGCTTTTTTGTCGTATTTGCGGCATCGGCCGGGAAAAGTGGCAGATGGAAAATAGCTGCTGATGGTTCCGTTATCTGGACTATCGGGGAAGATATTCCGCATTATGACCACGTTGAAATGAGCGGGGAGTCTGTTTCGTCGGTAATTCGCTACGGAGTCAATGCCGACGGTTCGTTCCATCTCGAACGTACGGTGATATGGCCCATGTTGCGTACCGTTCCCAACGATACCCACGCCAGCCTGACCGAACGCTTTGCAATGGACTTTATGGACTTGCTTGTGGCAAACCATGCTGTCCTGAGGAGTGAAAAGGTAAAATCAATTACGTTCAACGGATATTTAACCGTTGTCAGCGAGTATGCCTTTACCCATCGCGATTTAATCCGTGGAGAAAGGAGGCACGCTGCGGTGGAGCTGACACGGACAATTTTCCCTTCGCCCGACAACCCCGTG
>JBDKTZ010000226.1:0-2803 GCA_039679975.1 Prolixibacteraceae bacterium | reverse complement strand
GGTTTTTGGATACCCATTTCTATTCCACCGGGAACAAGACCAATCGTTTTGCTCTGTTCGACCACAAAACCGGGAAGATTCGAAACCGGTAAATTGAACTCCTTAATTTGTGCTTCTGAACTTTTCCGTATAATACCCTTCACAATACAGTTCTTTTCTACTCCGTCAGTTTGAACGATTATAACCGGAGTTTCTTTCGTTAAATCGATAATGCCTGATTCTCCGGGCACGGTAACCGACACCGGGTAATAAGCTTTCAGCTTCATCCTCGTTATGTCGATCAGCTGATCCGACTCGACCGGGAAATACGTATTGAAAACAAACCGGATGGTATCTCCGTAAGGGCTTGTGGTTTCCGGATTAAAAAAGCCTTCTCCGTTCTCAAAGGTTGCATAGATCGAATTGGCGCCCACATGCTGCATTTCGTCATCCGACGAATCTTTACAGGAATATCCGGCAACCAGGATCAGACTTAAAATGGTAATTATATAATTGTGTCTCATAAATGATACATTATAAAAATTCTAAAAACAGATTATTGCCAAAACTTGAGTTCGACTTCTGCGTCCATCTGTTCGCCGTTCAGCAAATAAGAATAGTAAAGCTTAAACGTGCCTCTGTTCGATTGGACGACCGGATCAAAAACCCCGCTGTAAGTACTGGTTTTCCCATCGGTATTTTTAATGGCATAGCTTTCGGAACCGGCGGCAGCTTTCACGGTTACATTGTTGTCCAGTACCGTAAGCAACAGTTTCATCGTATTTTCCGCTCCTTTAATCATGATCGTATTGGCCGATACCGATGTGGCACTGACCTGTTCATCCACTTTTACCGGATCTCCTCCTGCAAGGGGAGTCACTTTTCCCTCCGCTTTGTATAAACTTTCATAAACGCTTCTGAATCTCGGAAAGCTGAGCAAAACGGTTTTTCCGCCTTCCATGATCGCTACCGAAGGAGAAACGCTTTCGATACTGATGGGCAGGATATACTTTTTGTTTACAAAATTTTCGTCAATCCCCTTGAAATGGATCCTGCAAAATTCGCGCTCGCTGTTTTTACCAATTGTCACCTCAGATGTTTCCAGGTTATAGTATGACTCCGGGAGGAGCTGGTATCCGGGGTTGGATGCCCGGAATTCAAGAAATGCTTCCTGATCAACTTTCAGTTTAACGGTCACACCGGCATGATCCTGGTTAATGCCCGCTTTATAAACGCCCAGTTCGAAGACGGACTCCCCGAGCAGGATTGTTTGTTCGGAAAGGCCATTCATCGGAAGGTAAACCGTACTGTCATAGTCGATGGTGTCCATTCCCTTTTCACACGAAGAAAAAAGAAGCAGAAACGACACCCAAACCGCACATATGGAGAAATATTTTTGCATATGACTATTTTTAAATCTTTGAATAATTGAATTTTCCGTCATTCCTTTTACCACCATGGATTTTGCACCAGCGATTTGCCTTTTTCAATTTCTGACTGGGGAATGGGGAACAGGTACATCTTTTTATCAAATACCCGTGTTTCGAACGAAGTCCGTTTGTAAAATCCGGTAAAGTCGAAATTATTCCCGGTCACAGAACCGGCTTCGGCGCTCATACCCCACATCCGGCCGCCGTCACCATATTTCCGGTCGCCGTCACCGCTGTCGGGAGTGTGCGACAACCATCTTCTGCGGGTTGTAAAATAGCGGTCAGTTTCAAAGCAAAGCTCGATCTGGCGTTCGCGAATAATCAGTTCGCGCTGTTTCGTCTTATCGCCTCTTATTTCCGGATACGTGTCGAAGATACCGGGAAGCCCGGCCCTTTCGCGGATCATATCCCAATACAGGGCAATGTCTGAATGATTAGGATCGTATTCGTTCAGGCTTTCAATATAATTCAAAAGCACCTTGGCATAACGAATAAAGATTTCGCACTGGGGAGTCACATAGTAACGTTTGTCTTCCATCCGGCACATCGGATCTACATACTTCAGAGGCAGATACCCTGAGCGCGGGTAATAGATCGATCCTCCCGGGTGAGCTGCGCCGCCAAGATAAAATTCAACACGCCCGTAACCGTTCTTTTGACCCCCACTCGAATTGACGTCGCGCTTGGCGGCATCGTCCGATATTTGCGGAATGACCCGCTTGTTGTACAGGATGTTCGCGTAAAAGCGCGCTTCGCGGTTGGCGTACATGTTCCAGTCGCCGGGAAAGTGCCCCCATGAATCGCCGCTGCGGATATCGGCAATCATCTTGATCCGGTCGGCTGTAAGATCGAGGTTACGCGGGTTCCAGTTTTCGTCGCCGGTCGTTGCAAATCCGCTTTCAACATAACCAGACTGCGGGTCATCGATGGTACGTCCGTTTTCCATGTAAAATGCATCGACCAGTCGCTGGGTTACCCCAAGACCACCCATGCTGCTGGGACCTGGGGAAGCATGTACAGCCCATCCATTTTGGCCGGCCAGCGCCTGCGATCTTCCAAAAATAACCTCACAGTTCCAGGCTTTCAGGATCGCATCACGAACCGATTTATAGGGACTGAACCCTTTTGAGTCGCCGTTTTCGTTGTTTTTGTACAGCTTAATGCCCGATACGCCGGCCATGTTGATCACATCGAGGGCAGCGGCGGCAGCTTTCTTCCATTTATTTTCGTCGTAAGTGGTGCTGGCCAGCGGTGTGCCATCTTCATTTTTGAATGAAGCATATTCGGCATTGCCATTCCACTGGGGACTGGCAGCCAGGAGCAACACTTCGGCTTTCACGGCTTTGCAGGCAATTTTTGTTGGTTTACCCAACCAGGTCGGATCGTCATTCCAG
>JBDKTZ010000515.1:0-2616 GCA_039679975.1 Prolixibacteraceae bacterium | reverse complement strand
CCGCCAAATATTCCGGCAGATAAAAACAACAGTGCTGTTAATAATTTCTTTTTCATAATCTGTTCCGTTAAAAAGATACCTGAATACCTGCATTAAACACTTTCTGAATGGGATATCCGAGCCCGTTACCGCCCATTTCCACGTCCCATAACTTAAAGCTGCTCCAACATAGCGGATTGGTACTGTTAATATAAATCCTAAATGTTTTCATGTAAAGCTTGCTTAATACGGATTGCGGCAGGGTATACCCTATCTCAAGCTGTTTGATCCTGAGGAAAGATCCATTTCGCATGAACCAGGTACTGGTTTGTGAATTATTGCCGTTTCCTGTTGAAGTAGTACTTAATCTGGGCCACAGCGCATGAAGGTCCTGATTGTCTTCTGACCAGTGACTATCAGCATAAGCTTTTAGCAGCTGATTTTGAGGTTTTCCCGGCAATGATTCATTACTGTAATAAAATGACGTGAATGGGGCCGTAGCCTGGGCGTTGATCCAGAAGGATTCCCGTCCCAGTCCCTGGAAAAAAACGGAAAAATCAAATTTCTTATACCCTACAGAAAATCCGAATCCATATACGATTTCAGGAGATGTAGGATAGCCAAGAGGCACCTGGTCCAATTCAGTGATCTGACCATCATCATTTACATCACGGTACTTGACATCACCGCCGCCGTATTCTCCAAAGTTTTGGCGCGGAGATTTGGCTGCCTCCTGATCATCGACAAACAACCGTTCGGCCAGATAACCCCATTGTTGGTTAATTGAATAGCCCAGATGCGATTTCCAGGGCGCATCCTGGTAATCATATTCTTCATAAATCAGGAACTTGCTGGTGGCATAGGTAAAGTTAGCACGCCCTTGTATCCAAAAGTTATTATTGAAACTCTTATTGTAATCGATCGATAAATCCACACCTTTTCCTTCAGCTTTACCAATATTCGCTTGCGGCTGTGCCGACAGGCCCATTTCTGCGGGTGTAGCAACACGGCTTTGCAGGATATTACTCCTGACCTCCTTGTACACGTCAGCCTGGATCTGTACCTGATCAAAAAGGCTAACCTCCAATCCCAGATTCAATTTCTTTGCTTTTTCCCAGGTGATTGTCGGATCTGAATAACGGGAGATGGAAATTCCGGCACGGGAATACCCATTGTCACGTCCGAATACAGCCCCCCGGTTAGCGTCATTCATATTCACATTCGACAGGTAAAGGAACCGGTCATTAGCCGACCCGATATCGTCATTTCCTGTTAATCCATAGGTGCTCCGTAATTTCAGCAAGGTGATAGCATGCTTCCAAGGTTCCCAGAATTTTTCGTTTGAAATGGTCCATGCTAATCCAACCGAAGGGAAAAAACCCCACCGGTTATTTTTATAAAAACGCTCCGAAGCGTTATACCCGAAATTTAATTCAGTATAGTACTTGTTTTTATAGGAATAAGTAGTTCTTCCGGCAATTCCTATATTACGATAGGGCAAAGATGATTGCAAATTATCAGAATTTCCGGTTAGTCTGTTTTGGGCCATGAAAACAAATAATGCGCTAATGGTATGTGCGTCATTAAAAGTCCTGTTAAAGTCAGCTGCCGATTCTGAATAAAAACTGGATTGAACATTTTTATCTCCCGGAGAATATCCCAAATATTCAGTACCGCTGTCTTCATTCAGTAATCCAAGCTTGAAAGAATCGGTAGACTTGTCGTAACTTGTCGCCTGATACCAAAAAGGCTGATAGGCGCGTGTTACCTCAAAATAAGTATTCCTCGTGGTATTGAGCATGGTACGAACCTGAAGACCATCAATCAGAAAAGAAAGATTCTGGCTGATCTCAAACTGTGCGTTCATCACCGACCGGGAATAATCTTTATATCCTCTCACCATTTCGGCATAAGGATTCAAATAATAGCTGCCACTTCCATCATCATAATTACCAAACATAATATGTTGTACATACTGATGCTCCTCATCGGCAGGATAATACGCGGGAAACAGAACAGGATTAGTACGCATGACATTCCTGTATACCTGAGTCCCTCCGCTAATCGGACCTGTATAGTCGTCGAATGTACCGCTAATGCGAACATCCAGTTTGGTTGTTCTGGTCAGATTAATATTTACATTTGAACGAAGTGAATAGGTCTTAAGATCGATGTTACTGTTAAAATCATTGCGATGGTCCACTTTCAATAAACCGTTATCCTGATTAAAAGCACCTGCGACATAATACCTGGCCACCTTCCCTCCTCCGCTCACATTCAGATTTACACTTTGATTGGTGGTATAATCCTTAATCAACTCTTTCCTCCATTCGGTTGTAGGATACATATACTGGTTAACACCATTAATCGTATTATCTATTTTTTGTTGGGAATAAGGTAATATTCCCAGAGGATCCCGGGTCAATACTGCTTCATTATGCAATTTCATATAGGTAATCGGATCGGCCAGTTCCACATCTCTGGTTGGCATGGATACCGAATTCTCCAGGCGCACAACAATGGTAGCTTCTCCTTCTCTGCCTTCTTTTGTTTTAATGAGAATCACTCCATTGGCAGCACGGCTTCCATACAAGGCTGTCGCCGTAGCATCTTTCATGATAGAAAAACTTTCCACAT
>JBDKTZ010000408.1:0-3824 GCA_039679975.1 Prolixibacteraceae bacterium | reverse complement strand
CCCCGAGTTTCCCCGGATGGGCCGCAAAGAACTGGTTGCCAACCCTGTTTTCTGAAAGTCTGGGTATGGATATGTCAATGGCGGGTCCGATCAGTACGTTCACGATCGCTCTGTCTTCTTTTGTTGGAGTAATTGGAGGGGGAATTCTTGCAGATCGGTGGATTAGCCACCATGTTCGTGGACGGATTTTCACGGGTGCCATTGGCCTTTCACTGATGATCCCGGCTTTACTGTTACTGGGCTTCGGCTCCGGATTTACGGGTATTGTCGGCGGAGGGATATTGTTCGGGATTGGCTACGGAATGTTCGACGCCAACAATATGCCCATATTGTGCCAGTTTGTCTCACCCAGGCACCGTGCGGCCGGCTATGGCCTGATGAATATGACCGGGGTATTTGCCGGAGCCTTTATTACCAATTGGTTGGGAAAATCAACCGATGCAGGCCATCTTGGGCGCGATTTGGCCTGGCTTGCATTCCCGGTTGCATTGGCCGTTGCGCTGCAATTAATTCTGCTGAAGCCGGAATATACTGATCAAAAATAGTAAACCAATGAATCTGGTGTAGTCTATTTCTTTTGCCCCACGCAGACCTGAACCGGATAATAAAGCTGATATTTCTCGTCGGCCAAAGTAACATTCACGCCAAGACTGTTTATACCCGCGTCTCCGACAATCATCGATTTAAGTTTTCCCCTGGCAGCCGGATCCGGAAAGGAAGCATTTAATTGGTTTTCTAATTCTATAGCCATCTCATAACTCGTTTTCCGGTAATTTACCAGCTTGTTCGTTTGAAATAATTCATCAAACTTACTCAACGACAACGCTCCGACATGAGAAGGGTCCCGTAATTTTTCCATCGTATCGTATGCTTCCAGTTTATCCTCAGGTAAAGCAACATCCACCACCATGACCGTACCGCCAGACTTACATACCCGTATCATTTCATCAAATACGTTATCGTAATCAATAAAATGATGGAAACCAAACCGGGAAATGACAATAGTTAGGAATCCTAACAAAAACAATACCCGGCTAATTTTTTTTTTACAATATTGGCCCCACCCAATTCGTGCGATTGGTATTAATTCTCAATTTTTACGTAAGTTTGTTTTTGTTTTTATTGATTTAACCTTGACAAATACCAACCCAAATAAGGAATTGGCCGAGCTTCTTAAGAAGGGAGATATGGTCGCTTTCGATACCATTTATGAACGGTATTGCAAACGATTATATGCATTCGTTTTAAAATATGTCAAGCAGAAAGAAGATACGGAAGAGATTGTCCAGGAAGTGTTTATAAAGATTTGGGAGGCCAGGGAGAAAATCAATCTTTATGCTTCATTTGAATCATTCCTTTTTACAATTGCTTACAATTCAACGATCAGCCTTTTACGTAAAAAGGTAAATGAAACCAAATACTTCGACTACCTGAAAACGGTTTCGCGGGTCAATCAGCCCGAAGTAATCAATGAAATTTACTACAGGGACATTCAGGCCCGGATCCAGGAATTGCTAAGTCAATTAACGCCACGTCAACGGGAAATATTTAAATTGAGCAGGGAGGAAGGGCTATCCCATTCTGAAATTGCAGTCAAATTGAATATTTCTGTCAGAACGGTAAAGAACCAGATGGCTACCGCGCTTGCCTTTCTGAAATCAAAAATAGATAATTCACTGATGATCAATACTCTATTCTTTTTCTTGTTCCTGTAATCAAAAATTTTGAAGATTTTCTGGTACTCATCTGCCCATTGGACGTACTACTTTTCGGTTCTGATACAAAATTTTTAGGAATGGTAACTATTTTTATGAATTCGGAGAATCGAAAATGACTAAAGAACTGCTTATAAAGTTTATAAATAACCGATTCACGGAAGAGGAATTGAATGAAGTCGTTCGCTGGCTTGATAAAGATGCTTTCAATAGTGAAAGCAGAACCTGGGGATTGCAGGAATGGAAAGTTGATGTTGAGAATAAAGATCTGCCGGAGGATGAGAAATTCAGCTCTCTTCTCGATAAGATCCATCATCGAATAAACATTCACTATCACAGGTCTCCGGACAAGCGGGCGTCATTATATCCTGTTTTGACATGGCTGACAAGGATTGCTGCCATATTGTTGATCCCTGTCCTGATCGCTTTATTGTATAGTTGGCCGCACAGGCTTTTTTCGCCGGCCGGCTATTCTGATTTACGGACCGATTCGGCGGAGATTGTTGCTCCTGTAGGATCAAGGACAGTCGTACGTTTACCTGATGGCTCTGAAGTATTTTTAAATCATGGAAGCAAGCTTAAATATCCGATACAATTCTCTAAAAAATGCCGTGAGGTTGTACTTTCCGGTGAAGGCTACTTTGATGTGGCTCATGATCCGGAGAAAGTATTTGTTGTAAAGGCCGGCGGGTTGAACATAAAAGCGCTGGGTACTGCTTTCAATGTAACGGCCTATCCGGATGAAGATGTGATCGGGACTACACTGGTTGAAGGGGAGGTGAATATTGATCAGGTAAATCAAAAAGAAAAATCGGCTACAATCGGCATCCTCGTCCCTGGTGAGCATCTAAGCTATAACATTAAAACCGGCCGGATGAGCTCTGCTTCAGGAGATATCGAAAAATACATCGCATGGAAAGACGGTAAGCTTGTATTTAAAAGGGAAACAATTGTTCAGGTCACCAATAAACTGGCCCGTTGGTATAATGTGGAATTTGAATTCGGAGATGAAAGAGCGAAGGAGTTTACTTATACGGTCACATTTGTAAACGAAACACTTCTCCAGATCCTGGATCTTATGAAAATAGCTACTCCTATCAATTACGAGATCATTCCTCGTAAGAAATTGGCAGACGGTACTTTTTCAAAACAAAAAATAAGAATTACAACCGATTTTAGTCATTAACTTAATTCACATGCATATGAAACATTAATCCGGAAAAGTAAGCAGGGAAATGCTCCTACATTCCCCTGCATTCAAGTACAGATCACTCCTAACTGACAGATAAGGAGTAAATTCTAATACTAAACATGACAAAAATATGAAAAATTTTAATTTAAAGCGGCATTGGAATGATTGCTTTCCCAATGCATTAAAAATTTTGGTTATCATGAAATTAACTATTTTTTTGTTCCTGATCTCTGCGTTTAACCTGTTCGCAAAGGATATTTATTCTCAGAACAAAAAACTAAACCTTCACATGAAAGAGGCTACGGTTCAGGAGATTCTTTCCGAAATCGAAAGCCAAAGCGATTACTATTTTATGTACAGTGAAAAGATCATTGACGTAGACCGGCGAGTTTCAATGCATACGGAAGACCAGAATGTTGAATTGTTATTAAACAAGCTGTTTCAGGGAACCAACGTCGTCTATACAGTCAAAGGCAGGTTGATTGTTCTTTCTGCGCCGGGAAATACCGATGCGCAGGTTCACTCGATGCAACCGTTTTCAGTCTCCGGAAAAGTCACAGATTCGTCCGGAAATCCTCTTCCCGGCGTGGCAGTAATGATCAAAGGTTCAACAAAAGGAGTCATTACTGATGCAGCCGGAAATTACTCAATTGTCAATGTCCCGGAAAATGGAATACTGGTCTTTTCGTTCATTGGTATGAAAAGCCAGGAAATCGCTACCGAAGGGAGAAATCAGATCATTGTCCGGATGGAAGAGGAACTAGTTGGGATCGAAGAGGTGGTAGCAGTTGGTTTTGGCGTTCAGAAAAAGGTAAACCTGACGGGTTCTGTGGCGGTGGTTAATTCGGAAGAACTTGCCAGCCGGCCGGTAAGCCGGGTGACGGAGGCATTGCAGGGACTCGTCCCCGGGCTGAATG
>JBDKTZ010000240.1:0-3976 GCA_039679975.1 Prolixibacteraceae bacterium | reverse complement strand
CGGCGTTCTTGCCGACGAGCTGTCCTTTCCCCAGACCCGTAATTTTCCGGGCTTCATCGTTTGCAAAAATGATCACCCTCCTTTCATCTAAACCGAACACCGGTTCGTTCATCTTTTCAATCAATGCTTCCATCCTTTTTATGGCCATCATCAGTTTGGCAACATTACTGTTATTGTATTCTTCCAGTTCCTGTGCCATTGTGTTAAATGTTTTTGCCAACTCCCCGAATTCATTGTGCTTTTCGAATCGTATCCTTTGCGAGTAATTTTTAACAGCGATCTGACGGATGCTTTCGGTCAGTTCTTTTATTGGATTGGCAATATTTCCCGGGAGCCTCAGCAACAAGATAAAAGCGATGACAAAGCAAAAGATTGCTGTAACTCCTATCCATAAAATGGCATTGGAGGCCGTTTTTTGAGCAACTGCACTTTTCCCCTGAATAGCAGACATATTGAGATGCATAATGCTGTTTAAATCACGTCTCATTTCAAGAGGAGCAACGGAATCCGCAGGATTTTCCTTAAACTTTCTGAAATGTGTGGCGAGGTTTTCCGTAAACTCAGCTTCGCCAACCTCAGTCACGTTGTTTCGTTGTTTTTTCAGTTGGTTTTCAAAAATTTTAATTGCTTGTTCATCTTCCCGGATTTCGTCCAGTGTTTTTAACATGCTTCTTGCATATTCAAGGGAATTGTAATTGTCAGCCAGAATATTTTCAGTGGCTTTTGACAGGGTATTGATCTTTAAAATCCCCAATATGCTCAGGATGATTATCAGGCCGAAAAGCGAGCCAAGACCTAAAATCAGTTTTGTTTTTATCTTCATTTATGATAGTATTACAATATCAATTTTATTTGAAGAAAGTTTTTTCAGCAGATCATTAAATATATTTGTTGCCAGAATCAACTTCAATAAGTTGAAGCGCGGCCTGCCGATACAAACTGTGGAAATTTCACGTTCAACCGCTTGCCCTATTATTGTTCTGGCTACTTTATTATTGCTTATCTTAATAATTTCAGCCCCCATTTCGGTGGCCAGTTTGAAATTATTGATCAGGTGTCTTTGCTTGTCAAGAGCAATTTTGTCAGGATTTTCTTTGGGTGTTTGTACATACAATACATACCATTTACTGTTGTAAAAATTAGCAAGGCGGGCTGTTTTCCGAATAACCGTTCTGGCTGTTTTTTCGTTCGTGCTGATACACGCCAGGAACCGGCCATGATGTTGCGGAATGTCTTTCGGAATTTCCCTTTCTACTTTCCGCTCCACTTGAGAGGCCACTTCTTTAAGTGCCAACTGCCTTAATTGCAATAGGTTTTCGGCTTTAAAATAGTGGCTTAAAGCAGTCTCAATCTTATCTTTCGTATAAATTTTACCTTCCTTGAGCCGGGTAATCAGTTCATCAGCGGGGAAATCAATATTCACCACTTCGTCGGCTTGGTACAATACCTTGTCCGGGATACGTTCCTTTGTCTCTATACCTGTTATTTTTTTTACATCTTCATTTAATCCCTCAATATGCTGGATATTGATCGCACTAATTACATTGATGCCGGCCGAGATCACTTCAAGCACATCCTGCCAGCGTTTTTCATTTTTACTTCCGGGGATATTGGTATGCGCCAGTTCGTCAATGATCACCACTTCAGGTCTTAAATTGAGAATGGCTTGTAAATCCATCTCTTCCATTTCCCGGCTTTTGTAAAAGATTTTTCTTCGCGGGACTACCGGCAAACCCTTAAGCTTATTTTCAACATCCTCACGCCCGTGTGTTTCAATGTATCCAAGCTTTACATCAATCCCGTTCCGAAGTAAAATATGAGCCTCCTGCAACATTCGGTACGTTTTGCCTATACCGGCACTCATGCCAATGTAGATTTTAAACTTACCCCGTCTTGATTTCTTAATTAAATCAAGAAAGCGCCGGACATTCTGTTCTTTTTCGATCATCAGGAAAAGTTTAAGTAAAATTAGAACAATTGCCGCTTAATAAAAATTGAATTTGTTTTATCTCCCGCTGAATCTTTTTTTCCGTTACAGAGAAAATCCGGCAACGATAAAGAACTGTTTTGCCTGCGGGTTCCAGATCACTGAACCGGTTAACGGAATTGAAATTTTGTCGTTGATTTTTACTTCTTTTACGGCACTTCCCCCAACATTGACCAGACCGAACTTGTCATTCTTTCCCGGTTTTTCAACAGTAAGCCAACCATTGCCCATACCTGCAAATACATTCACATTTTTGAAATTATATTTTAGTTCGAAGTAGGTATCTCCTCCTGTTGAAGCAGCTCCACCGGCTTTGTTCAGAACAAAATTTGCAGATAATGATAATCCGCTGAAGTCATAGCCAAGATTTATCTCATACGCGTGAGAGCCTGTCGTATCAGAATAATCAAAATAATCGAGACCCGGATAATAATAATCAGTAATACCCAACCTCAGACCAGATTTAAAACTGTATGATGCAGAAAGATCGGCTTCTTTGTATGTTCCTGCAAAATCCTGAGAAGCCCAGGCCCCAATTGACAGACCATGATGTTGCCATGATATTGACGGTTGAACCGAAGGACCTGAAAATGAAGTTCCGCGCCAAACATAACTGCTATAAAAGTCTATGTTTACTGAAAGCGGAGAATCAATATCATTCTCCTGTGCTTTTAATTCATGAAAAGGGATAAGAATTTCCAGGCAAATCACCTGCAGTATGACAAGTATATGATGTACTTTTTTCATCGTTCAATCATTTGAATAGTGTCTAATGCAAGATTCAGCTTCAATACATTTATCTTTTCCGGGCCTAATGCTCCCAGTAAAGGTTTCTCTGTATTTTTTTGAATAAGCTGAAGTAAAGTATTCTCTGACAGTTTACGGATTTTTGCAATCCTTTTAACCTGAATCCGGGCGGCCTGTACCGAAATGTGCGGATCTAATCCGCTGCCGCTCGCAGTTACCAGGTCGGAAGGGATCTCTGCTTTAGTGATTCCCGGATTATGAACCAGGAAGGTATCAACACGTGCCTGTACTTCGGCCAGGTATTCAGGGTTCGAAGGTCCCTTATTACTGCCGCCCGAACCAGCTGCATTGTAAGCGACTGCCGAAGGTCTTGACCAGAAATATTTGTCATCATTAAAAAGCTGACCAATATTGTTATAATAGGTTTTCCCGTCATAGCTGACGGTTTCCCCTTTTCCTGAGTTCGGTGAAAACTGTGCGATTCCCCATACTACAAGCGGATAGATCACTGTAAAGAAGATAATCATCACGATGGTCAGCTTAATAGCCGGTAAGTTATGTTGTCTCTTTTTTTTTTCTGTTTTTAAATGAATACGGAAACGATAATATCGATCAGTTTTATCCCGGCGAAAGGAACTATGATCCCGCCTAACCCATAAATCAAGAGATTCCTGCGGAGTAAAACACTCGCGCCAATGGGCTTATAAGCTACCCCTTTCAAGGCCAGAGGAATGAGCAACGGAATAATGAGGGCGTTGAAAATAACTGCCGACAGGATGGCACTTTCAGGACTGGTCAGGTGCATAATATTCAAACCCTGTAATGCAGGAATGGCGGTGATGAACAGGGCAGGGATAATCGCAAAATACTTGGCGACGTCGTTTGCTATGCTGAACGTGGTCAGCGCTCCTCTTGTCATCAGTAGTTGTTTGCCGATCTCGACGATTTCGATCAGTTTGGTGGGGTCGTTGTCCAGATCGACCATATTCCCGGCTTCTTTTGCTGCCTGCGTACCGCTGTTCATGGCCACCCCCACGTCTGCCTGGGCGAGGGCAGGGGCGTCATTGGTACCGTCGCCCATCATGGCCACCAGACGGCCTGCGGCCTGTTCTTTTTTAATATATTCCATCTTATCTTCGGGTTTGGCTTCGGCAATGAAGTCATCCACACCGGCTTTTTCGGCAATGTATTTTGCCGTAAGCGGGTTATCGCCGGTGACCATCACCGTCTTTACTCCCATTT
>JBDKTZ010000470.1:0-2254 GCA_039679975.1 Prolixibacteraceae bacterium | reverse complement strand
ATGGGGTTCTTTATAATGCTTCCTGAAAAAAATTCGACCCAAATTGCACCGATTATTCTTTATATTTACCGCCTGTATAGCTTATTAATCACTAAAGAATGAATGATGAGGTACAATATACTTTTTTCGGTCGGCTTTTTACTGCTTTCGTCGTGCACGGGTAAAGATACTGTTGTTCAGTCAGATTCACTGAACAGGCTGAATTGGTCTGACAGAAATTACCAGGTATTGAATGATTTAATTGATAATTATGGGGTTGGAGGACAGTACTATGAAGGGAACAGAGCTCCTTATGCTGTTTTGGACTGGGATCAGACCTGCGCTCATTTTGATGTGGAAGAAGCGCTATTGCATTACCAGATGTTCCATCTCCGATATAAAATGACGAAGGAGCAGTTTGAAGATTTACTTGACAATGAGATCAACGGGGTGAATCGTTTGTCGGAAGATTTTAACCGGCTTTTGCTGGCTGACATTCATCAGGATCTGGTCAATGATTACAGCTTTTTATATGATCATTATATAGGTCCTCAGAGAGACATGACGTATGAAGAAATTCAGAGCACTCTTCCATACCAGGATTTTGTGGCAAAACTTCCCTATCTGTATGCCGGATATTGTGATACTCCCGGCATCAGTGACGAGTATGGATATTCCTGGGTGCTTTGTTTGTTTGCCGGGCATACCATTGAAGAGGTAAAAGTGCTTGCCCGGGAAGCCGTGTCATATGAATTGAGCAACCGGATTGCCAAAGTAACCCTGCAATCGCCTTCAGGAATGGAAACTAAAGCAGGGACAGTAAGCTATTCGTACAAATCAGGCTTAAGAATATTTCCTGAAATGCAGGATTTGATTAACACATTTAAAGATCACGGGATCGATGTTTTCATTGTTTCAGCCAGCTTCAAACCAGTTGTGGAAGTATTTTCCGGAATCGGAACATTTGGCTATAACGTAGCGTCCGACCATGTGATTGCCATGGAACTGAATACAGATCAGAATGGCAGAATCCTCCCGCAATATAAGAACGGTTGGGTGAAGACATACGCGCACGGGAAGGTAGAAGCCATAAATAAGGTCGTTAAAACCAGGTTGGGGCGGAACTGGGATCCCTTATTCTCTGCGGGTGACAGCGACGGCGACTATGAAATGTCGACCGAATTCCCCGAAATGAAATTATCGCTTATTTGGGACCGCGGAAAAACAGGCAGGGTTGGAGAACTATGCTCACTGGCCAGGCAGCAGGAGACCGGCAATAACCCGCGTTATATTATGCAGGGACGAAATGAAAACACCGGAATAGCGATACCTGCTTCAAATTCAGTTTTATTTGGTACAATCAGTCCGGAGTAAAACATTTCCGAACCATCCAACCTTTTCTTTGCATTTATTTGATGGCAGGTAAACAATGCCTGGGTCCTAAACAAATTTTCCCGTTTTGGTGTTAATTAGCCAAACAAAATTTGGGTTGATTAATGATGCAAATGATGGAGAAGAACCTGGAGAGGTTCATTTTTTTTAGTCGCTGGATCCAAATGCCGGTCTATGTCGGGCTCATTATTGCTTCTCTGCTTTATGCTGCGAAATTCATGATTGAGCTATGGCATCTGGTCATTGCCTTTTCTGCTTTGACCGAGAATACAATCATGTTATCGGTACTCGGACTGATCGATATCTCAATGGTGATTAATTTGCTGGTTGTGGTGATTATTGGCGGGTACTGGACTTTTGTAAGCAAAATCGAATTTGGCGCTCACGTGGATAAACCCGACTGGCTCACCAAGATCAACGCCAGCACGTTGAAAATAAAACTGATTATCTCATTGGTTAGTATTTCCGGTGTACATCTGTTGAAGACCTTTATTGATATTCACAATGTTCCCTTACAGGATGCTTTGCTTCAAATGGGTATTCATCTTGTATTTTTAATCTCTGCCGTTCTTTTAGCCTATACCGATAGACTGATGCACTTCGATACGCATCCTGCAAAACATTAAATTCAAATCCTCTTTTCGATTTGCTTCCACTTTTCGGTGATCAGGAAACTTTGGGGTGCCTGGATGCAGATTTCTTCAAAAAGGGTATAAGGCATGGCCATGGTCATAATATCTTTGGGCAGCGCAGTACGGACAGAGATATCGTGCATTCCCCAAAAGGCTTTATTTTCGCCTTTCCTCGCATATTGCAGGGGGATCGTGACCATTGCCTGGCAAGCAGAAGCAAAACCGGTTTTCACTTTGTCATAGTCAAGCGG
>JBDKTZ010000038.1:0-2850 GCA_039679975.1 Prolixibacteraceae bacterium | reverse complement strand
GTATGCGTGGGAGTGGGGGCCACCTACAGTTTGAAGTTAAGTCAGAAAGATGTGGAGAGTTGTCCTCAGAAGGAAGCTATTTTTAAAGTGATCAGAACCTGGGAAGATGCCCGTGCAGCCAATGCTTTTCCGCTTTGGGTGAAAAAACAACTGACCGATCTGTCGAAAAGCTGGAAGCTTGAAGCAGGGGATGATCGTGATACCTGGAAGCTTTATCAGATTCATGACGGGATCAGGTCGGAACCAATTATCCTCACAAAAACTTCTCACGAATAAAGCAATCTTCATCAGTATTGTTCATATTACCTAAAAATGAAGAGCAGAGGCTTAATGAAATATGGTCGTATTTAGTTTTTCAATTATCATGGAGGCAATCGGAAAAATAAACAGAAAACAGATAACAATCTTTTGTTTGGGGACTATAATGTTTTTCTCAACAGGTATTTGCGGGGCGCAAACAAGCAGCAATTCGTGGTTGCCCTCTGATAAGGAAGCGACAGCAAATCCGGAAATTGAAAAGGTTTTGAAAAGCCTGGACGGCCGGTTCCGGATATTGGGCTGCAGGTATGATGCATCATTTCTGGAAAGGAAACAGTTGATTGTTCCCGGCAAGCCGGAGGTGTCGGACGGATGGGACTACAAGCTAAAGGCAGTTCCGGTAAAAGGAGAAAAAAATGCGCTGGACCTGTACATGACATTCAGCCGTGGAAGTGAGCAACAAGCGTGTGGAATAGGTGTTGCTTTTGATTTTTATAATTGGAATAGTCAAAACTATGTGATGATCCCGGCTTCGGTTTATGACGGAAACCGAAACCGGATCGTTAATAGGAATTATGCAGAAGGCCTGGACCGAAGCGATCTGTACCGGAAGGATCTTCCCCGGACAACGACCCCGCTCCCGCAGTTGTCACCCAATGCAGGCGACCGTTCGCGGCTGGATGTGATTACCTGCAACACCACTACTCCTGCGATTTGTCTTTTCGACAGGAGAAAGGAAACGGGATTGATCGTCTTGTCCGAACAGGGAATCCGTTATCAGGGAGGGATCGTTGATCATGGTTTTACAATCGAGGAAAATGCTGACCGGACAGTTGCTTCGATGGTGATCAGTGTTCCGGGAGTGAGGGAGAAAAAGCCTGAATTTGTGGGTTTCAGTAAAAGTCCTGACCGGGGAATCAGCTGGAAAGCAGGTGAAGAGCGCACTGTAAGACTGCGTGTTTACCAGTTTTCTGCTGCAGACATAGCGGCTTTCCTGGATAAATTTATGACTGTCCGCAAGGAAGTCACTGGCCTGAATTCTCCGCGAAACCTGGTTCCTTTCAGTGAGATTGCCCGTCTGATGTGCGGTAATATTGACAAGCGTTTCTACAGCGGCAATCAGTTCCGCTTCTACTGCCCTGAAAACGCCAACTGGATTTCGTACGGTTGGGTCGGTGGCTTGATGAATACATTTCCAATGCTGGCTTTAGATGATGAGAAGCACCGCTGCAAAGTCGGAGAAACTTTTGATTTCGGGTTGACCCTTGGACAGGGTCAGTCGGGTTATTATTACGGCGCTTTGAATTACGACGGGAAGCCCTTTGGGAGGGAAGGCTATGACGAAATTCCTGAAATTGTTCTGACCCGTAAAAATGCAGACCTGTTGTTCTGGATGATTAAACAGTTTATGCTGCTGAAGGCCCAGGGACATGCCGATGCAATCAGGCCAGACTGGGAGCAACGGGTGAAACTCCTGGCGGATGCATTTGTTTCGACATGGAAAAAACACGGCACCTGGGGAAACTTCCTAAACAATAAAACCGGCGAAGTGGCCGTGTACGGTACATCGGGAGGTGTTATGGCAATCGGCGGACTGGCACTTGCGTCGCAGTATTATAACCATTCTGATTATCTGTATGTTGCCAGGCAGGCTGCCGATTTCTACTATAAGGATTTTCTGGAAACAGGAATGACGACCGGCGCCTGTGCCGATATCCTGCAGAATGCTGACTCGGAAACTGCAGCGGGTTTTATGACCGCGCTGATGGCGCTGTATGAGACGACAGGGGAGAAGAAATGGCTCGAAAGAAGCCGTGACCTTGCCGGTTTATGTGCCACCTGGACCGTATCATTCGACTACGAACTGCCTGCCGAAACACCGCTGGCCACGCTAGGAGCAAAATTGGCAGGAGTAGTTTGGGCCAGCACGCAGAACAAGCACGGCGCTCCCGGTTTCTGCACCTCATCGGGCGATGCTCTTTTCAAAATATACCGGGCTACCGGCGATAAACGATTTGCCTCACTCTTGTATGACGTGGCCCATGCCTATGCCGAAGGGATTCAACCCACCGGATATATTACGGAACGATTAACATACTGCGATGCCGATGCCCGCGGGACAAGAGGCGAGGGAAAGACGGGATGGAACGAAACGAACGGTGCATTAATGGCGATGGAACTTCCCGGCATTTACCTGCGAACCGATATTGACCGAATGGTTGTCTTTGATCACGTAAAAGCGGAAGTCCTGGAACGTAACAAATCAGGAATTACCCTGAGAATTGCTAACCCCACCAATTACGATGCCCTGGTTTCGATCCTTGCGGAAGACAAAGCCCAGACTAAAAAACCACTGGGTTATACCTCTTTCACTGGCTGGATGAAGGTGCCGGTGAAGGCCGGACAATCGATTCTTTGGAAAATTGAATAGCCGGAAGAGTTAATCATCATGAACTGAATCTGAATAAATTTCAACAGGATCTTCATTTTACTTTCCTTTTGCAAAAGTGCAAATGTATTTTTATATGTTTGCATCACCTAACGCTTATTCATGAAGGCCGGACTAAACCTGGAAGAAATTTTGGCGCGGCT
>JBDKTZ010000404.1:0-2128 GCA_039679975.1 Prolixibacteraceae bacterium | reverse complement strand
GTCTTTCCACGCAATATAAATCCCTGCATCATTGAGCTTTTCTACAATAAGATTAGCCGGTTGGAATTTTGCCTGGCTGCCTTTATAATAAATTGCTCTTTCATTCGGATTTAGCATGGCTGCGGATTTTTCATCCAATGAATTTCTGCCGGTCCCGGTTTTACCGTAAATCTCAACGGAACCCGAGAGGAGGGTTGTTTCAATCGAATTCTCATCGGGATACGATTTGACGTTGAATACTGTACCCAACACTTTGAATGAAATGTTCGTCGTATTGACATAAAACGGTCGTGCCGGGTCTTTATGAACGGTAAAAAAGCCTTCTCCCTCCAGTTCAACTATCCTGTTATCGGATTCAAAAGCGGATGGATAAGTCAACGTACTTCCGGAATTCAGTTTCACCACCGACCCGTCAGGTAATTGGATTTCAGTTTTCGAACCATTTGGAACAGAAACCACCGTATGGTGCAGCTCTTTGTATCCTGCAGTATTCCTCCCGGGAACGATTTCATGCAACATCCATGCACTCACGAAAGCAACGATAAAGATGGCAGCATATTTCAGGAATGAGAGCTTTCCGGGAGCGATCATTCGCCGGCTCTTTTGTTCCGGACGAAGATCCAACCGATACGCCGTCTTCTGCCATAATTCTTCTGCATGAGGAAGCTTACCTCCGGCAGCGGTAGCCTTTTCCCACTCCGACCGGTAAAATTCCTTCATTTCGCTTTCTTCAGGATCCACTCCGCTAAACCTGGCAAACAGAGATGCTGATTGTTCTTCCGTCAGTTTATTGCGGCGAAGACCAGCCAGTAATGCTGATATGTTATCCTCTTTTTCCATCGTTTCTTATAGTAATTAGCACGAAGGGGCTCCTTCCGTGAAGCGAAAGTCACTTTTTTAAGAAAAATTTTTAACGTATTCCTTGCGCAGCGTATCCAGAGCATGGCGGATCTGAGAATCAACGGTATTTTCGGAGATCTTAAGTTTCTGCGCGATCTCCTTGTAATTCAACTGATCAAAGCGACTCATGCAGAAAATCGCTTTGCGGCGTTCAGGCAAACGGTCAATTTGTTCTGAAAAAAAATTTTGGACCGCGTCAAAATCGATCTGCTCTTCAACAGGGTTATGCACAAATTCTTTATTTTTCTCAAGGAAAAGCAGGTATCGGTCAAAATACACGTATTTCCTCACCAGCGAATGTACCTGATTCCTGGCTATTCCAAATAAATATGCAGTAAAGCCTTCCGGCTTGATACGATGACGATTTTGCCAAACGGCGATAAAAACTTCCTGAACAACTTCTTCTGCATCGTTCTTCGAATGCAGGATATTGATGGCAAAACGATATACCCGGAGGTGATAGCGTATAAACAATTCATTAAAAGCCTTCACATCTCCCTCTGAAAGGGAGAGAATTAGCTCGTTATCGTTTATTACTGTCATCTCCTATACTGTTCAAGGGATTTAATCCGCCAAATCCCCGGTTTACGTTTTATGATTCTTTTCCGGCACCCCGATAATAGTTAAAATTGCCTTTGATTCATAAACTCACGTTCATAAAGACCAAAAAATTTACCATTAATTTACTTGCACGCTAAGTTGAGAATAATTTGGATCTGACCAGTTGTGTAGCAAATCAGATCATCGCCGGCACGACGCCTGCTATCCAGGTAAAGAATACTTTTTTCATCAATTCCCTGTTTAGATGATCGTTATTGTACTCCTAGTCAAGATTCCCGTCCAGGCGCAGCACTTCTCCCTTTTTGGTTTCCCCGTTAAAAGACTTGTCCCCGTAGCGGATGATCAGCGGTCCGCCTGCATGCGAAATCACCTCCAACATCGATAATGCGCCTTTCGACCAGGTCATTGACACCTCAAATCCGCCGCGTCCGCATAGACCGCTGATCTTTCCATCAGGAAGGGCAGCCGGTAAAGCAGGCAGGATATCCAGTGCTCCGCGGTGACTTTGCAGCAGCATTTCGGCAATACCTGCCGTGCCTCCAAAGTTCCCGTCAATCTGGAACGGCGGGTGATTGTCGAACAGGTTCGGCAGGGTCGATTTCCGGAAGAGTTCCGTCAGGTTTTCGTAAGCTTTGTCGCCGTTCTGTAAGCGTGCATACATGTTCAC
>JBDKTZ010000093.1:0-2994 GCA_039679975.1 Prolixibacteraceae bacterium | reverse complement strand
CCGATCAGAAGAAGATGAAGTTTATTTTGAGCCGGAAACAACCCTTCAAAACTTCAGATTAACAACTGACGGAAATATCGAGAAACAGGAAATCCCGTTATATAATCTCGAAACCTGTTCCGGACTTGTATCATTATTTCGTGATCCGGCAAAACAAAAGCCGGTAAACCATATTCGCATCCCGGGCCTGACTAAATGCGACGGGGCTATATCTGTTTCAGGGGACAACATGTACCCTTTATTACAAGCGGGAGATCTGGTTTTGTATAAACAGATTAGCGACATAGGAGGCGGCATCTTTTGGGGTGAAATGTACCTCCTCTCCATTGATCTGGACGGAAATGAATATATTATAATCAGATACATCCAAAAGAGTGAAAAGAGTGAATTTATAAAACTCGTCAGTTACAATCGGGCCTATAGTGATCAGGATATACCCATTGAAAAGGTCAACGCGCTGGCGCTTATAAAAGCGTGGATCAGGATCAGTTCGATGAAGTAAAATTCTGCATACCTTTTACTGCTGTATCAGCATTCCGGAATAGCATTTCAATCAAAACATCCAGGAAAATGATCCGTTTCCACTTTAGCAAAATTACCTCACTCCTATCATACTTATATTGCTGCACCACCGATTCCTCATATTCAAAATAGCAAAGCGTGGTAACCTGATAGCCGGCATTTTTCAATGCATACACCAAGCTAAACGTTTGCATTTCAGTTCCGCCATGCAGAAGGAGGGTACGGTTACCAACACCTTCAAAACAGTTTATTTTTGATGAATAACAATGGCCTTTAATAAGAGTTGCCAATATTCGTCAAGTGCAAATCGATTTGATGGATTTCCCGGGTATTTCCTGACCATCCGGTCTTGTACTTTTCTTCACCCCTTAAAAAATCAAACACGTCTATTCTACTTTCAATCGCAGTTTCGATTAATTTAAGGAGATGTATTTTACCCGGTGAATAATTTTGCCATTCCTGATTGATAGCCGGCATATAGTAATAATAACACCTGTTATATAAAAAGCCCAGGTGCCAGCTCAAGGTTTGCTCACCCACTTTCAATTCTGAGAAATGAACGGGACCATTTGGCAATCCCCGTTGAATCAGATTATGATGAAAATCCGGCGCCTCATAAGCTTTTGACCACCTTTGGGTGTGTCTTTCCATAAAACTGGCAAAAGATTGATCCAACAGGAGTGGGTCGTCATAAGTTATTAAGTGAAGGTCGCCCAATTGCTTTAACCGGCGTATCTGCCTTCGAATGTCGTCCCTCAATTCAGCATGTAATGATCCCATTCCACTGCAAAAGTGCCCGATATATGCAAAGGATGAACTTTCAATCACTTCTGAAAACCAGGGAAAATGAGAATATTGACGCAGTCCATCTAAAATAAAGCTATCGAAATAAAACCGGTGTAGTAAAGAATGCTTTAGTTCGACCCAAAAAGCAGGCATTATTTCATCTGCTAAATTTTTTGTAACAACCAAAGGATCGTGGTAATCAAAATCGGAATATCCAACAGGGATGATCAATCGATAGTATGCATTCTTCCAGTTTTGTATCCATAAAACAAGGGGAAGGAAAATGATTGTATCATGGAAGCGGGCGATACAAAAAGCAGGCTTAATATTCCTGATGTGTCGGTAGGCCTCGATCCAGGCCATACACAAAGCCGGGTGAAAAAACACATGACTTTCTATTGCATTTTCACACCATCGGAACCATTGCTGTTGAAAGGGTTCAGAATAGATAGTTTCCCAATCGGTGATCCATTCAAATTTAAAGGAATTCATGCCTTTCAAGTATTTCAAATGGTTTGGTAAACGGGTATAACATAGATTTGGGTAATACGCCGCTCCAGGGTTTTCCTTCAGAAGATTTTGGTGTCAGATACCTGTTCATTAATTCTTCTTTCTGTTTTAACTCTTCACTGATCTTCATTTTGCAAAATCGTTTCATATTCAATTTTAGTAAATTCCGTGGGCGCAGATGGTACCAGGTCCAAACCCAATAAAGCCATAGCTCTGGTTTATGATCAGCCCATTTGACTGCCTCAACGGCCAATTCACTGCACGCCACATGGTCTAAAGGCCAGTAATCAAGATCATGCGTAGCAAAAACAGCATCAGGTTTAATCCAATTGAGCAGGTGGCTAAGTTGATTAACCCTTTTAATAAAGTCAGGGTCATGGTGATGAGGAACAGTTCCGTCAGGAATATGCAACCAATAAAGGTTAGACAGCGGGATGCCGATATCTTTCGCGATCATTATCATTAAGCCAATCCTGGCTTCTCGAATCATTTCCTCATCTAAGCTCGCTCCCGATTTTTCTCCATCTGTTAAATAGACGATATGTACCTCAGTTCCTTCTTTAAGAATTCTGAGTATCATTCCCCCGATTCCAATAATTTCGTCATCCGGGTGTGGAGCAAAGATCAGGACGGAACGAAATTTTCTGTGGAAGAAGTCAAGCCTGATTCTTTTGATCGCCAGGCACCAAAGAACCCGAACCAGGATATCCTTTGCCAAAGTCTTCAATTCTCCAAATGCTTTTTATAAAAATTAAGATACGCTCGAGCTGTTTTTTCCCAGGTAAATTCCTGTGCCTGAACAAGGCATTTCTTTGATAGATCCTTACGACGGTCAATCGTCTTCTTTTCAAAAGCCTCCATGATATCGGCCATACCCCTGACATCGTCCGGATCGATATAAAGTGCAGCATTACTTCCAACCTCCGGCAATGCGCTGTTCAGGCAGGTGATCACCGGAGTACCACAGGCCATCGACTCCAGCACCGGTAATCCAAATCCCTCATAACGGGAAGAGAAAAATGAAGCGGAAGCCCCGGTATACAACAAACGTAAAGTCTCATCATTAATCCCGCCTTCGAACCGGATACAGTCACTTTCAATTTCCCGGGAAAACTGGTCTCTGTAACTTTTCGGCGGATTGTTCCAAACCAGGATCAGCATATGCTCCGGATTTGA
>JBDKTZ010000552.1:0-3356 GCA_039679975.1 Prolixibacteraceae bacterium | reverse complement strand
TCATAAAGCTCATGATTGAAGATAATCTCCCGGATATCATCCATCTTGATCATTCCCCGCAAGGTACCGTCGGCATCGACCACGGGAAATAAATTACGCTTTGACCGGGCAATGATTTTTGTCAAATCGCCCAGAGTGGCATCAGATGAAATAATGGCAAAGTCTTTTTCAATCAGATGGTCTATTTCCATAAAATGAAGAATGGCTTTGTCCTTATGATGTGTGACGAGTTCGCCTTTCATGGCCAGCCGCCTGGCATAAATGGAATGTGGCTCAAATTGTACAATGGTCAGATAAGACACAATCGCCGAAATAATCAGCGGGAAGAACAACTGATACCCTCCCGTGATCTCTGCAGTTAAAAAAATCCCCAGCAAGGGGGCATGCATTACGCCGGCCAGCATGGCGGCCATCCCCGCCAGTGCGAAGTTTTCGAGCGGTAAATCGGCACCAAAAACAAAATTTGAGAAGTAAGCTACAAAATACCCTCCAATGGCTCCAACGAACAGCGAAGGAGCGAATACCCCGCCTACTCCTCCCGATGCGGTGGTAGCCGTCATAGCCACTACCTTAAAAATAATCAGCGACAATAAAAACACAATAAAAAACCAAGGATTATCCTTCAAATTGAAAAATAAAGAATTATTAAGCAACGTGGAACCTAAATCATTAAAAACCTTATTGACCGATGTATAACCTTCACCCCAAAGCGGGGGAAAAAGAAAAATCAGGAGTCCCAGTATAATTCCCCCGGTGGCTATCCGAAGATATTGCTTTCTGATCCTTTTGAACCTGATTTCCAGATACAGGCTCATCCGGATGAAGTAAAGCGATACGAATCCCAAAAAAACACCCAACACAACATAAAAAGGAATATTGGATCCGTTGAAGGTACTGACAAGATGAAATTTAAAGAGCTCGGCATCTCCCATAAAAAAATAGGCCAGTACGGCAGCCGAGATCGCCGAGATCATGAGGGGAAGCATGGAGGCCATGGTCATATCGAGCATCAACACCTCAAGGGTAAACACCACTCCGGCAATGGGAGCCCTAAAAATTCCTGCTATCGCACCCGTGGCACCGCACCCCAGCAGCAACATGGTTTCACTGTAACTTAGCTTAAAAAAACGCGCCAGATTGGACCCAATAGCCGATCCTGTCAGGACAACCGGCGCTTCCGCTCCTACCGATCCCCCGAAACCAATGGTAAAACTACTGGTAATCATGCTCGATATCATATGATGGGCCTTCAGGATCCCTTTTTTAAGACTGATCGCCTCAAGGGCTTTTGTTACGCCATGTCCCAAATCATCTTTGATGATCAGTTTTACAATGAACACAGTAATAACTATCCCAACAACAGGAAAAGCAAAAAACAAAATGCTTCCGCTCGATATTTTAAGATTTCCCACCAGGGTCTCCCCTATGAAATAGACCAGGTTCTTAAGTATCAGGGCGGCCGTACCACTCACTAAACCAATTAACAGACTGATCCAGTAAATCTTTTTTTCAATGACCAACCTGTTAACCAATGGACTTATTTTCTCTTTGATTCCGGACATACCTTTCTTAGCTTTATGAAAAAAGCTCAATCTCTTCGGCAAATGCACACTAAAAGATACGGCTTTTTCTATTGGCGGCAAAATTAATATTCGTCAGCAACCGGCCTCCGGCTGCCTGTAGAAAAGAAATTACTCTTTTTTTCCAAAAATATCTTTGAAAACATCCCAGATCTTTTTCTTGTCCTTTTTATCTTCCGACTCCTTTTTCCTGACCTTCAGATTTTCATCCCTCTTGTTATCGCCGCGGCTGAAAATACCTTTTATAATCTCTCCTATTTGCTCCCGCTCCAGCATTTCCCTGTAGGGAGGAATATCAAGTTCGGCAAGTATTTCCGGAGCAGGTTCCTGAAAATACTGGTAGCTCAGATCCCTGTAGCGCGGATTACTGTATAGTTTGCCGAAGAATCGACCCACAACCGGCAAGGCGGTACGCGCTCCCTGTCCATATGAAATACTGCGGAAATGAATGCCCGGAACTTCTCCTCCAACCCAGCAACCGGCAACCAACCCGGGGTTCATCCCGATAAACCATCCGTCCGACTGGTCCTGGGTTGTCCCGGTTTTACCGGCAAAATCGCCCGTGATATTATACCTGGATCGGATAGAACCTCCGGTACCGCTGTCAACCACCGCTTCCAGCATGTGAACCAGTATTTTACAATTCTCTTCGTCGAGAGAGGTACGGTAAGCGGCCGGCTTATCGAACGATTCCTGCAATACGCCTTTATTGTCGCTGATTGAAACAAGATAATACGGATCGACTCTTACACCGCCATTTAAAATCGTACTGTAAGCAATTGCCATCTCCCTCAAGCTAACCGAAGCCACTCCCAGTGCAAGCGACGGAAAAACAGGAAGATCGTGTTCAATACCAATTTCGTGAGCTGTTTCAATGGTTCGATCTATGCCTGTACGCATCAGAACATCGACGGCGACAGTGTTAATAGACTGAGCCAATGCTCCCTCCATCGAATAATAACCTTCATAATCATCGTGAGAATTTCGCGGAGACCAGTTCTGGTAATCCGGATAAACCTTCTTTTCATTCGGGAAATAATCGTATGGACTGATTCCGTTCTCCAGGGCGGCAAGATAAACAAACGGTTTAAAAGTAGAACCTGCCTGCCGGGCCGCATTCACATGGTCATATTTAAAGAACCGGAAGTCGATCCCGCCCACCCAGGCTTTCAATGCTCCGGTTGAAGGTTCAATAGCCAAAAAGCCCGCATTCAGCATGCGTAAATAATGTTTTACTGAATCCAGAGGCGTTGTTTGAACATGTTTATCTCCTTTCCACGTAAATAAGGTGGTTTCCGTCTTTTTTCTGAAAGCTTCCTGAATTTCGGCTTCACTCTTACCGGCTGCCGCCATCTTTGTATAACGTTCAGTTTGCCTGATGGCCCGTTTCAGAATAGCCGGGTTATTCTTCCATGGGTCAGAATCCTTCCAATGCTCATCAAATACTTCCTGAAGACTTTCCATTTGCTCCCTCACTGCCTCCTGAGCGTAATTCTGATAATCATAATTGATTGTGGTCGAAATTTTCAACCCATCCGTATATAAGTTATAGGGATCGCCATTTTCTTTTTTATGATTCAGACACCACCGTAATAATTCGGGTTTCATGAGCTCAAGGAAGTATGGCGCTGGTCCCTCATTATAAGAAATCCTTCTGTAACGAACGCCCAAAGGTTTTGATTTAAACACTTCTCCTTCGGCCTTTGACAGATAATCCTGCTTAACCATCTGATTGATCACGACGTTCCTGCGCTCCAAAGACAATTTGGGGTTCAA
>JBDKTZ010000596.1:0-2758 GCA_039679975.1 Prolixibacteraceae bacterium | reverse complement strand
GTATTTGCCCTGGTCTGTATGTTGTTAGTCGTATTAGTCATCATGGAACTGCCTGTCTTTTCAATTGCAGCCCTCTGCGCAGTCTACTTCTTCATGTCAGTCATGTATCCGGTCATTTTTTCACTTGGCATAAAAGGATTGGGCGAACAGGTAAAAAAAGCCTCCTCCTACATTGTGCTGGGAATAGCAGGAGGTGCAGTATGTCCCATGCTGATGGGGAAAATTGCCGACATTCATTCAATGACCATTGGCTTTATTGTACCGCTGGTATGCTTTTTCGTTGTCTTTTTATATGGATGGAAAGGGCATCGGGTCCAGTCATATTCGTTGAAAATCTCAAAAAATTAAAACCATGATCACAAAAAATCACAGGATCCGGACACTGCATGAACGGGCACTCTTTCTGGCGCAAAACCATAAAAGGGATATCTATGTGGATAACCCGGAATTCCTGGTTTACCACTGGTCGGGCAAAGCAGCAACCTTTAGTCCGGCGACCGGAGAAATGGCCGCTTCTGTAGCAGAAAGGATCAACATTGGCGACCACAACTGCCGGGTTGATAATGGTATGCCCTTTCCAAAGGTTCAGGAGATGCCTTCGAAGGTGAACGGCTTTTCGTTCGATGCAGGTAATTTTGCCGGGGATTATGCTTTTTTCCTGGATAACTGTCCGGCGATCATTCATCCGCACGAAAGGATTGCCGGTGAATTTAACTGGCAGTTGGATGAAGCCCGGTATTTTCAGTATCCGGATGAAAACCGGCAGCTCGGTATGCTGGCAAGAAAGATGGGCGCCGGTGGCATCAGCTTTACGCATACATGCCCTGATCTGAGCATCGGGCTGGAGCTCGGATGGGGCGGTATCCTGGAGAAAATCAAACATTACAAAGTCATATACCAGGCTAATGGTCAGAATGAACGTGCAGCCTATCTCACCGCTTCTGAAAAGATATGCGGGTCCATTATCGGTTACGTGGACCGGTACAGTCAAACAGCAGCCCGTCTGGCTGAAGAAGAAACGGACCCGGAACTGAAAGAAAACTACCTGATTGTTGCTGATACCTGTAAAAAAATCACTTACGGAAAGCCGGGTTCGTTCATTGAAGCAGTTCAGTGGATCAATTTTTACCAGATCGCCGAAAGGATCATTGGGCACGGTAACGGGTACGGACGCCTTGATCAGTTACTGATCGGTTTTTACAATACCGATTTAGCAAAAGGAATTCTAACACATGAATATGCAAGAGATCTGATTGCTGAACTTTACCTGAAATATGCGGGCAATTATTTTTCGTTCGGAGGCCGCAACCGGGAGCTTAAAGATGCTACCAACGAAGTGAGCCGGATCGGATTAGAAGCATATGATATGCTTGGCGGATATAATCAGCTGGGTGCAATGTGGCACAGCGACATTGATCCCGATTTTTGGAACTATGCCTGTGATGTTGTGGGACGGCATGGATGCGGCGCTCCTACCCTGGTCAATTATGATGTGATGCGCGCCAGTGAAATCCGCTCGGGATACAGTGAGGAAGATTCATGGAATATCTCCTATTCAGGCTGTCAATGGTATTGTTCTGTTGGTAAAGAGTACAATGATCAGGACGTGAATTCACTGGTGTTGATACAACCTATGCAGCGGGCCATCCAGCTGGCAGCAGAATACAACACGAACGACTGGGACAGGTTCTGGCAGCTTTATTGTAAAGAAGTTGACCGTACCTCCGATGTTTTGGTTACCTTTAAGAACAATACCTACCAATGGCAACCGAAAGTATGGCCCGAAATGGTTACTTCGTTCTGCATGCATGGATGCATCGAAAAAGGGAAGGATTGCACGGACTGTGATTCTGTTCCCAATGCATACACCTCGGTCAATGTGCTGGGCGTTCCGAATGTGGCTGACAGCATGTACGCGATGAAAGTACTGGTCTTTGATCAAAAAAAATACAGTATGGGCGAATTACAGGAAGCTTTGACGAGCAACTGGAAAGAACGGGAATTTATGCGGCAGCAATTTCTCAGGCAGCCAAAATTCGGAAACGATATCGATGCGGTCGATGCTATGGCTGTGAAAATTTCCACACAAATACGCGAGGTACTGGAAAGGAAAAAGAATCTCAAGGGTTTTCATTTCCGCCCTTCCCTGTTCCAGTTCATGGGACATACCTACGCAGGCCCCATGATGGGTGCGACACCCGACGGCAGGCTTGCCGAAGAACCTTTGGCTCATGGAATGAATCCCATGCACGGACGCAATCAGGAAGGAATGATCGCGACCATGCGTTCATTCACAAAAATAAATTACACCGAATATCAGGGCGGATCGTTCCAGGTGGAGTTGCATCCCAGTTTCTTCGGACAATTCCAGAAAAAAGGCGATCTGGTTGAAGTCTTTGCAACCGGATTTTTTGAAATGGGCGGCGTACAGATCAACTTAAATGTGGTGGACATCGAAACATTGAAAAAAGCAATGGAGAATCCTGACAAGCCCGAATACAAGGGTATTGTCGTCAAAGTAACCGGATACTCGGCGCACTTTGCCATGCTTGACCGAAAATTCCAGGAGGAATTCATAAAACGGGTTAACTATCAGAATTTGGGAACTCCGGCATAACGATGAAGGCCTTACTCACCGACATATGCCCTTTATCCACCCACGACGGGCCCGGGTTAAGGACAACCGTCTTCTTTAAAGGCTGTCCGTTGCATTGCATTTGGTGCCATAATCCGGAAACCCAACAGGTCATTTCTGAAA
>JBDKTZ010000037.1:0-10868 GCA_039679975.1 Prolixibacteraceae bacterium | reverse complement strand
TGGTCAACTGGCACCGCAAGGAACTGAAGCTGTGGGCTGTGCAGCTCTGTGGCGACCCGCGCCCCTGGGATGCGGCCCGTTCGGAGGCGGAGACCAAATTCTTCAAATACGCCATCGACAACGCCGGCACCGACGCTTTTACCGGCCGTGTCAAGTAAGGCCGGAAACGAGAAAAATCATGGCAGGCGGGCAAGCCTGCTTCAAAAAAAGGGTGATCCCCGCAAATTGGTTTGCGGGGATCACTCTTTGGGCGAAAATTGAACGCCGAAAAGCGTGGTTTTACCGGTTCCGTTTCCCCACACGCATATATCGTTTTAGGCGTCGCCGCTGAGGCGAAAGGACCATATCTTTCATCTTAACTGCCGGATGAACCAATTCAAAGAGATCATTCAGCTCCTTCCGGGCTGTGTTGACAGGGAGTTTTTTGACAATACCCTGATGAGTTTTTTAAATTCCGGTCAACGGGCTCATTGATATATATAAAAGCAGAGATAAACTGGATTCTGTCGCAAATATTTACTAAATTTGCGACATGAAATATACAATTACATGACTGAAAGCTATGAAATACAAATATTAAACAAGATTAAAAAAGCGAAGAGGGGTTCGCTGTTTTTTGTAGAAGACTTTTTGAATTTTGGAAATTCAAAAGCTATTGCGAAAGCTCTGGAACGTCTGTTTAATAAAGAAGAAATTTCGCGGGTAGCACGTGGTATTTATGTCCGGTTCGAGAAAGATCCAATTTTAGGCCCTGTAAAACCGGGTGCTGAAGCCATTGCAAAAGCTATTGCCAAAAGGGACAAAGCGCGTATTGTTCCAACGGGTGCGCTGGCTTTAAACGCTTTGGGATTATCAACGCAAGTTCCGATGAACGTTGTATATTTAACCGATGGCGCTGCACGAAGGATTAACATAGGGAAACGAAAGATTATATTCAAGAAAGCGAGTCCTAAAAACCTGACCTCCATCGGAGATATAAGTGGCTTAGCCATACAAGCCTTGAAAGAAATTGGTAAAGACAGTGTAACGGAGAACGAAAAGCGGATGATACTGGAACATTTAAAGAATGAAGATAAATATCGTTTAGAGCATGATATTCGTCTGGCCCCCGAATGGATAAGAATAATTATGCGACAGGCCTTGTGATCGAATCAATGGAAATAATAACAAATGAGTAACGAATGGTATGATATTCCGAGGGAAACAAAAATAAGAGCCTATACTCAAGTTGCAGAAGATACAGGCATAGCATCTTATGCTGTGGAAAAAGACTGGTGGGTAGTGCAGATATTATCGGCAATTTTTGAGATGGAGGTCAGTAAATATCTTATTTTTAAAGGAGGAACATCATTAAGTAAAGCCTGGAATTTAATAGAACGTTTTAGTGAAGATATTGATTTGGCATTTGACAGGTCCTACCTGGGAATTGGTGGAGAACTGACAAGAAGTGGTGTAAAAGTATTACGACAGAAAACAGGCCAATATATTTCAAAGACCTTTACTCAGGAACTAGAGGCCAGGCTCAAACAGAACGGATTAACAGATATAATGCTAAATTATATCAAACCCGAAGCAAGCGATGCCGATCCTGTTCAAATACAAATACACTATCCGAATGTTGTCGATTATCCAGGATATGTTCAACCGAGAATTTTACTGGAAATTAGTTGCAGCTCATTAAAAGAACCAAACGCGGTTCAATCCTTTCATTCATTTTTGGATGAGCACTATTTTGAATCGTCATTTGCCGGAGCCCCGGTTAGTATTCCGACTGCTATTCCGGAACGAACTTTTCTGGAAAAGATATTTCTTTTACATGAAGAATTCCACCGTCCACACGATAAAATAAGAGTTGATCGGTTAAGTCGTCATTTATACGATGTGTATCGTCTGATTCAAAGTGGATTTGCATTAAAGGCAATAGAAGATAGAGAGCTTTATGAAACCATTGTCAAGCACCGATACAAACATACAAGAATAGGAGGTATCGATTATAATTTGCACCAGCCTCAAACTATTGATCCCGTTCCTATTACGAAATTCATTGACGAATGGAAGGCTGATTACAAAACGATGCAGGAACAAATGATTTATGGTGATTCTCCATCATTTGAATCCATGATTGATGCAATTAGGAATTTTACTGCGAATAAAATTAACCGATTGGAATGGAAAATGGATGTGGAATTTCCAGTGTTTAAAACTTGACGAGTTATTGAGGAACAACCGGAAAGGATATTTCAAGGCCAGCTGAGCATACAAAGTGTTCAGATAGTCATTAACTCCCAATCTTGAAATTCTCCTCATAAGCTCCTGTGTCGATGGAGGGACGAATAATTCTCAGATTTCCATCTTTAACTAATATAAAAGCTCTATCGCGATCAGTAGTTGGATTGCCGTCAAAAACAGTTTCGGCCATAAATGACGTTTCGATAAAAGACGCGTTCCTGATTATGACACATTACCCCCTCTATTTGTCTCTTTCACACCCCGTTGAAAACTATAATGGTCGTTAACTTTGAAGGACCATAATGTGAAATGAGATAAAAAACATTACAGACAAACGGGTATCCGGGTCGGCATACATCCATGTTTTACTAAGGATATTTGCAAAAATTAAGTAAAACTTCTAAATGAGAAAAATAATTATCCAGGAGTTTATTTCATTAGACGGAGTCATGCAGGCGCCGGGTGGACCGGAAGAAGATGCATCAAGCGACTTCAATCTTGGCGGCTGGACCGCGCCATATTTTCAGGAAGCAGACGAGGCGGCTGGCGAGTTTATGCAAAAATGGATGGAATCCACTGATATTCTTTTAGGGCGGAAAACATTCGATATTTTTGCTGGTTACTGGCCAACACATGCCGACATGTGGCCGGGCATCAATGACGTTACCAAATATGTCATGAGCACATCGATGGACAAATCTGATTGGCAGAACTCTGTTTTCCTGAAAAACGTTGACGACATCAAAAAGCTTAAAGCTTCGGAAGGCGGCGATATAAAAGTCCACGGGAGCGGCAAACTGGCCCAGGCACTGTTTAAACATGATCTGGTTGATGAATTGTGTCTCATGACTTTCCCGATCATACTTGGTACGGGCAAGCGTTTATTTGGGGAGGGTGCTGTTCCTGCTGCCTTCAAATTGACTGACAGTCTGGTTACAGCAAACGGTGTGGTCTTCGCCTGTTACAAGCGAGCCGGCGAGGTCAGAACAGGGACAGTCGGAACGTAAATTTAGGTAATTGGAAATCAAGATGAACTAAAAAGAAAACTGCATGTGCAGAAACATAAAAACACTGTATAACTTTGATCCTCCTGCTACAGACGAGGAAATCAGAGACGCATCACTTCAGTTCGTCAGGAAGCTTTCAGGCTTCCTTAAACCGTCAAAAGTTAACGAGGAAGCTTTTCATACCGCTATCGAAGAAATAGCTGCAAGTACGCGAAAACTTCTTTTTGCGTTAGAGACAAATGCTGAACCCCGCGATCGCCAGGTTGAAGCTGACCGTGCTCACGCCAAAGCTTTAGCACGATTCGGAACAAAAAACTGACGAGATAATTAGAAAATGGAATTCAACCCAAATAACAATGTTAATAGCTCGATGAAGCCATCTCTTTCTTCGCTTGACCTGAAACGGGAATGGCGGGGCATATCGAAGTAAAGGTATTGATTTTTAGTTACAAATGTCGAGCCTTTAAAATCATTAAGAGAATATAAGTCAGTTGCCCCGTCAATCGGTTATACCGAAATTAAAAGAACATATCACAGTCTACCTCTTCATACTCCTGATCAATTCATTGGCGATATTTGAACTTTCAAGCCGCATGATGCTTTCTTCTGCGCCGCCAAAGCTCAACAGGTTAATGCTCCCGTACCAGGAAACCTTTTGGTCGATAACCGCAAATTTTTGATGGATATTTGGTTTAAAAACGACAACTATCCCTGAATTCTGTATCAATTCAATTGTCGTTTGCCAGGAAGTCAGATCCTTGCCTTTGAAATCTTCAGATGGTCTGGTCACTACAACTACTTTTACGCCATTTTTAAGAGCGATCCTAAGATTTGGCATCATCTGCAAAGTACGTTGTTTCGTCACAAACGGGCTTACGATCAGTATCTCCCTTAACGCACTGATGATATCATTGGAATATACCGGTAAGAAATTAGTTTTATCAAAAATGATATCGGGGGATGCCTCCGCGATGTTTTCTCCCTTTGCCTTATAGCCAATCGATGCATGTCCTGCAAGCCGCTTATTGTACATCCTTTCAAGCATTCGAACCCGGATATCCACATAGTCATAAATCAGCACTTCCTTTTTCTTTTCAAACAGCCTGTGAAGCCTTCCTGCATGCTGCTGCAAGGTTCCTTTCCACGATATGGGCATAGCCAGGAACAGCGTGTCAAGCCTTGGTTCATCAAAACCTTCGCCAATGTAACGGCCTGTTGCCACCAATGTTAGCGGGCTCTCGTCAGATATCTCTGAAATCCGGATCATGATCTCCCTGGTTCCTTTATCCCCATCCCGCCCATGCTTTTTGGGAAACCCCGGCTTTGGGAACAAACAACATACTGGATTTAGTGAGGGGAAATTGTCCTACCTGAGTTTCCGTTAATCCGCCCCTTTCTGGGAGAAAAGAAGACCTTACATGGCTTATCGTTTCATCCCATGGAACTTCTTAAACCATGCAGGTAACTGAACGTTTAACGGTGAAAATAAATGATGCTCTTATTGAAGGTGTCGCAATAACATTATCGAGAGTGTCTCAACAACGTTATTGAAGGCGTTACGATAAGTGTCGCAAACAGTTTTGTTGCGACACCATCCTACTATTTGCAGAATTCATTCACGGGCACGACCGTAATCGTCTGTTAATAGTCATTACCATATAAAATATCAAGGTAGCGGAGGAACAGTAAGCCTGATGGGTAATCATCCCTTGTGTTAAAATAAAGAATGACAGTACAATCCTTTTCGTTGCTATGGTACATTGAGGAAGAAAAGCCCGGTAAATCGCCACCATGTCCAAAGAAACTTCTGCCAAAACGTATGATCCCTAACCCGTAGCTACCTTTACCCATCCATAAGTCCGGATGTGAACAAAAGTTTTGAGTCAGTCGTTTTTGCTGAAGTGAGCTTGGGAGAAAATCACCATGCGTCAGTGCCTCCACATATTTTTGCAATTCTCTTGGAGTTGAGTAGGCAGATCCCGCAGCCCAACCCCATGAGATATCATAATGCTCTGTAACATCCGTGTAGGTATTGTCATTGCTTATTTCATATCCTCTGCCATGATCGCCTGGTAAATCTACTCCCTGCGTCAGAAATCTGGTATTATTCAGCCCCGCGGGTTGAATAATACGATTGGTTATTTCTGTTTCAAGGGAGTTACCGGTTAATCTTTCAATCAATTTCCCAATAATGAATGTATTGGTATTGGAATAATGAATGTCTGTTCCTGGCTCAAAATAATAATCATGTGAGAAGCCCAAGTCAATCAGTTCCTGAGGGTCCCACACCCGGGAAGGATTTGAAACCATAGATTGCATGAATACCGGCATATCCTCGGAATAACTAAAAATACCACTTTTCATATCCAAAAGCATGGCAATTGTTATATTATCCGATTTCGGATAGGCGGGATAATATTGGGAAAGCTTATCGCTCAGCGACACCTTACCTTCAGCCACCAATTGAAGCAACACGGTATATGTCATGGTTTTGGTGTTGCTGCCAATCCTGAAAATATAACTGCTATCCATTGGCAATTTATTAACAACATCATTGTATCCTGTAGTATAAAGCCAGTTGATACCTTGTTTATGATCGACCACCAGTGCCACAATGCCAGGAACCCTCGTGTTATCAACAACAGAATCAGTAACAGCTTTCATCCTGGCGATGATTTGTGAGTTCGGATTCGGATCAACATCATGGTCTTTTTTACATGAGACCCAAGAATATACTGTGATCAAGAGAACGAAGATTAGTTTTAAATAATTCATTTTCATATGTTTATCGTTCCAACTTAACTGTCCTGATTATAGATGTTAATTTGTTTCCCTGTTATAAATGCGCAGTAACCTGTTTGCAAGTTCCATTGGCTTCGAGGTCGTACAATTGTAACTGATAACCATAGTAAGATTTTCCGACGGGCAGTATCCCATCCAGTGTTTGTAACCGTAGATCGTACCTGTATGGCCCCACATCGGAGGATCTGTCTTGTACATGATCCCTAATCCATATTCTTCACAGTCCTCGCCCGGAGCAGGGATTGTTTCCATTCGCAGAACCTGGGTTTCCGGCTTCAGTAAGGTTCCCTTATATAAATGTTCGACCCATGACTTCAGGTCATATATATTTGAGACCATACTTCCGGCGCCGCCCGAAAAAGAAGGATCCAACAGTTCGGAGACATCGATCGGATCTCCGGTTGTTTCGCTGTCCCACTCGTAACCGTGGATAAATAGAGTTGGCATCATCCGGTCAGTTGGATAAAACGTGTTCGTAAGGTTCAGGGGTGTCAGAATCCGTTGCTTTATTTCATCTCCGATTGCATGTTCCGTAAGTTTCTCAATGATGTATGACGCGAGGATCGTATTGGAATTCGAATATTTAAAAGCGGTCCCCGGCGAAAAATAGTACGGGTTATCCGCTGCAATATCAATGAATTCCAGATTATTCCATTTTTTAAGCATATCACTCATCACCTGTTCATTGTATCCAGGCGATGTGGAGAAATCATAGATACCGCTGGTGTGATTGCAGAGCATGCGTACACTTACGTTGTCAGCCTCCGGAAAATCAGGCAGGAATTTGCTCAGTTTGTCTGACAGGCTGAGTTTACCTTCTTCAATAAGCTGCAGCAGAACAGTATAGGTGAAGGTTTTGGTAATACTCGCAATCCGGTATTTCATAGAAGGGTCAGGTTTCTCTCCTGTCGAAACATTCGCCGTCCCCTTTCCCACTACCCAGGAAAGATTACGATCCGGAGCCCATATACCAATGATCATACCCGGTATACCTGAATTTGTCAGCACAGAGTCACTCACGTTCTCCCATTCGGTAATGATTTCATTATTTATGGATTCCGTTTCATTGTTTTTGTCACATGAGATCAGGAACAACAATATCCCCCAAAAAGTAACAGCTAAAGATAATTTCTTCTTTTTCACATTGATATATAAATAGTATTGTGTAAATATTTTTGTCTGTATGACACCAGTAAATATAGGGTATTGCTTTCACTTTGATCAATTCATAATGTCTAAATTTAGTCTTTTGTGCATAATTAAATATGTATGATGATTTTTCTGAATTGAAGGTCGTCTTGACAGGTTCTTCCTTGTTGCAAATCACGAAAGCAAAGGCTGACTTTAGCCGTAGAACTGTCATGTATGTATGCAGACATTTATTACCAATGGGATTTGAATAAGCACGACCTAAATTATGAATGGTGCTTCAATTTTCATTCAGGAAAAAGTTGGAATTCGTAGCACACTTCTTACAAAAAAAGCGATTTTTGCAAAACCGTTTCGAGGAATACTGAGTATTGTGAAATAATTGCTGCCTTATTCTGTCTTTGAACAGACTTGATAACGAAAATAATAAACAGGATTGACGGCGCGGTAGTTGACGAGTTTACCTATGGCATGAACTATCCTTCGTGGGTAAGGATGGTCGATTTCGCGGCTGAAAACAATATCCGTGTTCACGTGAAACTTGCCACCGGCGGAGGCGCCTGCCTGATTATAAAACACATTAACTGATGGTTAGATAATTATAAGTTAGTTACAATGTTACCTGTAGTTCTTTTTCCAATTTATATATGTCATTTCAAATTTGATTTCTCCTTTACCATGGGTCCCAATTTCTCTCCATCCAGCTTGTCTGTAAAATGTTTCAGCTCTTGTGCCTGGAGAAGTTCCTAACCAAACATTCGATTTTGTCTGCTCAAAATACCAGTCAAGCATTATTTTGTGAAGTTTTCTTCCAATGCCTTTTTTTTCAAATTCTGGTCTTAAAAATAAAGCCCAAATATTATTGTCCTTCAAATCCGCTATTGAAAAGCCTACAATATGATTGTCAATTTCACATACCCATCCTTTCCCTCTTCTTGTTATATATACTAAACAATCTTCGTCTGTTACCAATGCAGGATTTGACAAAGCATTTTCGGTTACAGAGTTTCTTACTATTTGAATCTGCTTTATGTCAGATGCTTTTGCTTCTCTGAAAATCATTTTTTCTAATTATATTTTTTTTGTCTGCGTTGTTATAGCTTTTTAAATTACGAACTGTTGTACGTTCAGTTTTTTGCCAACCTGCAGGGATATGCATCGTACGAGAGTTCGCGTTCACTTCACGAACCACCGTTATTGCCTTGCCGCGATCTATGGACATGCGAACCGTCCTGAAATCCGCATGAACCAGACACTATATCGAACGAACCTAAAAGTAGCGAAAAGGTTCACGCCCGGAACCTCCCGAAGCTTAAGTTCGGATAGAATTCCGCTTAACCAGTGAAGCGTTTTATCAGAAGCGACATTACCGATCTCCTCAAGCCGCTTCTCTAATTCGGCTATGTTTCCTGTATAGAGGATTGTTCTGCCAACGCGCTGTCTTTCTCGTTATGACGCTTCCAGATTAGTCAGCCGCAGTGTAACTTCAGTTCCCTTGATTTTATAAATATCAGAAGTGCTTTTCCTGACATCCCCTTTTATCACCTTAACACCGAAACGGGTCGGAATCCTAAGCCGTTCCGGAAGTTTATGGTCAGAAGTCAGTTGAACCGTACAGCTTCCACCTTCATTGGCAGTTATATCCATGTTGACGACTCCGGTTAAGGTATGAAGATGATGCAAGCTGGTGCGTTGGTTTTCCAACAACCACAGGAATGGCATCGGACCGAGAATAGTTACCTGTTGAGCATTGTCTTCATAATACAACATGTTCAGGATCATATCTATAATACGGCCGTTTGCACTACCATTCGGTTGCCAGGGAGCAAAAGACGGATCTCGTTTCGAAAGCCGTTCAGAAGTCTGATAGCCATCCTGAGACATGCCATATTGCAAACACGTTTGGGTAGAGACAAACGCCTTCTTCCATTCACCGAGTTTCAAATAAACCTGTCCCCAGTAATGCTCATTTTGATTAGTATACATAATCTCGCGATCCATACCTCCCATAAAAAAATCATCCGCATAATGCAGCTCACAAAAAGAAATAAAACTCTGAAAAGTTCTGTTTTCCGGATCCATAATCCCAGTCAATGCAATTGGGGTCATCGCATCCCCCACTTCAAACTTTGGTTGGATATCCTGTTTAACCCCCTCTTCCAATATGATCCGGTCGATACCTCCATCCGGACGTTTTAAATGATCAATGGCGTAAAGCAAATCTTTATGATACTGTTCCAACTCTTTCCTCAATTTTTCAGCTTCCGGATGGTGGATACTTTCCAACAGATCGACTGTCTTATTGAATCCCCAGAAAGTAAATACATCTGTATCTGACACACAAAATCCATTATCGCCATCACAACCAACAGCAAAAGGCATCAGACCATAAGTCAGCGGGCGGCTGCCATCAGATCTTAACTTCCGAGTTGCTTTCACTTCGCCTTCAATCCAATGTATCGCTTTCAGAATCTTTGGTAAGAACTGCTGAAGGAAAGCCTCATCGTGCGTGTAAAGATAGTATTCGCATGCCAGCACCAACGCCATACCTGTGGTATTAGCCCAGCGAGGCCCGGTTGTCCCAACCGCCCCTTCAGTTGTCGTAAACTTGCCAACCGGCGGATATCCGCCATCTTGCAACGAGAAAATAAAGTCCAAAGCCTTTTTTACATCTGCAAACTGACCTGTACGTAACATTGGACGCAGCATGTGAACAGCTTCGTATACCCAAACCTGGAATCGTTCGGAAGTTCCACCCTGTGAAGTCTGGAAGAAATCCTTGTCCGGATAGCTGATCAATAACTGTTTTATACTCAACTGCAGCTCAGTCAGAATATCTGCAAGTTGATTCTTTTTAAAATCCAGCTGTACCGCGTCTTCCTTAAATTCATTCATGAAACCTTGCAAAGCCTTTTTTTCGATCGCGGCAGGAGACAAATCGGATAAATTATCAAGTTGGCTTGCAGTAACATTCCTGTCATCCACCAATAACTTGATAAAAAAGCTAGCTGATTCTTGCGATTGCAACTTTTTCCTGGCAAGAACGACGTCCTGGATGTCCTTCAGTCTAAATTCCGGCAATACATAACCCGAACCGAACCATACCTGCGGATATAAAATATCTTCATAATTCTTATCGGTATAAGTTTTATTCTTTTCCCACTCAACATGCATCGTATTTGGAATTACCTGGCCGATTTTTCTTCCTTTTTTTAGCAAATCATTTCCGACCATTGAAATTTCAGTATATGGTTTCCAATTATCTGCATGCCAGCAATAAGGAATATAATGATAGTTAAAAATTTTATTTTCCGGATAATACCCCAGTTTAGCACGAACGACGGCATTTTTTTCATTTGCACTTTCGTTATGGACAGTCACATTTACACAAAGAATATTTTGCGTTTCATCGATCGGTGCGACCGTATATTGTATCCGGTAATATAAGTCATTTGCATAATAATCTGCTGTTGCAATCGGATAACGGTTTTCTTTCAGCTTTATATTGGTAAGCCGGAAGTTCGGCACGAAAGCCGGATCATCCAAAGCAAACTGTAACACCATATCTTCCTGTGTTTGTGCAGCCAGTAATTTTTCTGCACTTTCTACAGCATTTTCAGTCACTGTCCTGCGGGATACCACCATGGAAGGATTCACATAAATCCAGTCTGGCGAATGTAC
>JBDKTZ010000249.1:0-3065 GCA_039679975.1 Prolixibacteraceae bacterium | reverse complement strand
AATCGCGGAAAAATACAGATGAGAGGGCACAGGGCATAGGGCATGGCGCATAGGGGAGGACGGAAACCGGAGGACGGAGACCGGAGAAGGGAAACCGGAGACCGGAAGAGGGTAGCAAGGTAACAAGGTAGCAAGGCATAGAGCATAGAGCATGGAGCAAAAAGGAGACCGGAGACCGGAGACGGGAAAACGGAAGAAAGATAAAGAATAAACGCTGTAACCTTGTGACCCTGCAACCCTGTAACCCTTCAACCGAAATATAAATGAACTAATTATGACAGAATGAAAGGAAATATAATAGAACAATTGACGACACTGGATTATTTCATTGTTGCTGCTTATCTGGTGATCTTAATCGCCATTGGATACAGGGCCAGCTTCCGGGAAAAGCGTAAAGCCGGTGAGACGCTTTTCCTGGCTCAAAAGTCATTGGGCTGGAGCAGCATCGGTTTCAACATGTGGGGAACCAATGTAGGTCCGTCGATGTTGTTGGCATTTGCCAGCGTGGGATTTTCGACCGGCATCGTTGCCGTTAACTTCGACTATTATGCCTTTGTTTTCCTATTCTTGCTGGCCGTGGTTTTTGCGCCCCGTTACATTGGCGCCAAAGTGAGCACCATGCCCGAGTTTATGGGCAACCGCTACGGCAGTTCGACCAATGATATTCTGGCTGTATATGCACTGATTAAAATGCTGATTTCCTGGCTTTCCCTTGGATTGTTTGCAGGGGGCTTCCTGGTCCGCCAGGTGTTGGGAATCCCGATGTGGCAGTCGGTCATTGTGCTCGTCGCATTTGCCGGTATCTTTACCTTTGCAGGAGGTTTAAAAGCGATTGCCAGGGTCAATGTTTTCCAGATGTTGCTGCTGATTGGCGTCTCCTGTATGCTCAGTGTGCTGGGGATCATCAAAGTGGGGGGCATCCGGGACGTATACAACAGTGTCCCATCTGAATTCTGGAACCTGATTCAGCCTGCCGGCGATCCGGAATACCCCTGGGTAGCGATCTTGCTGGGTTACCCGGTTTCGGCCATCGCTTTTTTCTGTACCGACCAGGCCATGGTCCAGTCTGTTTTGGGAGCCCGCAACCTGGAGCAGGGCCAACTTGGCGTGAACTTTATCGGCTGGCTCAAAATCTTGTCTCTGCCCTTGTTTATTCTGACCGGGATCCTCTGTTTTATACTTTTTCCTGATCTGAAAAATCCGGATGAAGCCTATATGACGATGGTCACAAATCTGTTTCCGACCGGTTTCAACGGATTGGTGATCGTCGTGCTCATTGCTGTTTTGGTCGGAACAATCGGCTCTTCACTGAACGCGCTGAGCACGGTTTTTACGATGGACGTGTATGTCAAGAAGATCAAGCCAAAGGCAACCAACAGGGAAATTATCCGGATGGGACGCATCGTGGTCGCCGGCGGATGTATTTTTGCAGTGCTGGTCGCTTTGGCAATCGATCAGATCAAAGGACTGAATCTGTTCGACGTATTTCAGTCAGTTCTTGGTTTTATTGCCCCTCCCTTGTCGGTCGTTTTCCTGCTTACTGTTTTCTGGAAGCGGACCACCCGCCTGGCAGTCAATCTTGTCCTCTCTGCCGGGTCAGTTTTCAGCCTGGGTACAGGCATTCTTTACCTTTGGGTATTTACACCCGATCAGTATCCGTTCTGGCCCCATTACCTGCTGCTTTCCTTTTATATTTTTTTAATTCTCACCATTTTTGCTATACTTGTTTCCCTGTTTGACCGAAGAGGAGTAGTCTATGAAAAACCGGACAGTCCGGGAATACTGCCTCGTACCTCCCGCCGTGTCTGGATGATGTGGGGTGCCCTTGCCACAGTCATGATCATTTTGTACAGTCTTTTTAACGGGCATTAAAAACTACAAAACAGGTTATCCGCATGACAAATTCCGGCTGACGTTAGTGAAAACAAAAGGCTAAGTATTTTCGTAAAAAAACAACATTCATTTTGATAAGCTTTGAGGATCAAAAACGATTACATATTTTAAAGAGGTAATCGTTTAAAATAGGCTTTCAATTATTGGATATATTAATGTAAACGATTACATTTGTAAAAATCTAAGTTGTTTTTATCGTTCAACGGCAGGTCATGTTTGGAGACAATAAACAAATGGCAGTGGGATTAAGAAACCGCGATCTGGAGGTATACAAAAGCTTATTCTTTCAGTATCACGGAAGGCTGGTTTTATTTGCTTATAAGTTTACCGGAGAGATGGAGGCTGCCCGCGATATTGTACAGGATACGTTTATGGCTTTATGGGAGAAATCAGATACACTGACCATTCAGCTTTCTCCTAAAGCTTACCTTTTCCAGGCCGTACGGAACCGGTCATTGAATTATTTTCGAAACAGCAGTACCCGGCACGGCGCCTTGGCCAGACTGGCTGAACGGATTGACAGGGAAGAACGGAAAGTCTATGCCGATTTCAATAATCCTTTTCACAGTTTTCTGGAACTGGAAATGCAGGAAAAAATAGGAGACATCATCGGCACCATGCCTGAGAAATGCAGGGAGATTTTTCTTCTGAGCCGGGAAAAAGATCTGAAGAACCGCGAAATCGCTGAAAAGATGGGTATTTCAACCAAAATGGTTGAGAAATATATATCCAGGGCACTGCGAACCCTTCGTCTGGAGCTTTCGGAATACATGAGTATTCTTTACATTGCCGGTTACCTGTTCTTTTAGTCTGAAAAGCACTTCCGGCGGGTGTTTGTCCAAAACATGAAATTTTTCTGAAAATGGGGTAGGGTTGGCTGGTTTTCATGTGTCTCAGCATACGAATACCTGGAAAATGGATGCGAAAAAATCAATAAAACTGAAGATCATTGCCTATCTGGATGGTGAACTGGATCAGGAAGGTAGCCGGGAACTGCTTGAGTGGATCGAAAAATCGAGCGAAAATGCCCGCTATTATGCTTCCGTTAAGGACTTATGGGAGGCTTCCCTTATAGATGCGACACGCGTAGCAGGGACGGAACAGGAATGGGAAAAATTTGTCGGGAAGATTAACCATAAAAGGAATTCCGGAAATTCCTTTCGATTTCGGTT
>JBDKTZ010000221.1:0-5626 GCA_039679975.1 Prolixibacteraceae bacterium | reverse complement strand
GATGAAAGGAAGCATTCAATCATCATGCCCACTATCAATACGCTTGGGTCGTACAGATTATTGCCTTCCAATTAAGATTTTGATTAGTAAAAAATTAAAAACAGTTGGGCCGGTAACGAAAAAAACTTTTTTCCAGCAAATGAACTGTGTGAACTCTTCAACTGGCGGGGTATACTTTCTACACCGCCATCACCTGAATACCGACTCACTGCGGCTGGGAATCCCCAGGATCAATGCAAAAGCACTTGTTCAAAAATGGTCGTGTCCAGTTGTCAGACATATGTGCAATATACGATCATTTTTTTGTTTTGTAAGTGCTTATGCCTATGTTATTAAACTATTCTGCGGTGTCGTTAATTACTAGGTTCATAAACTTTTATTTCGTATATTAAGCAGATAAGGCTGTCTTTTATTACTTTTGCACCCTTATTTTTATTCATTTAATTCTATGAGAAAGTTTAAATTCAACCTTCAAAGGGCTGAAATTTCAACCTTTCGTCGTTGGGGCAGGCGAGGATATTCGCTGTTCGTAGCCTTGGGCAAACAGGTACGCATTGGCGTACTGGCCGCTGTATATTTATACGTAGCCATGCCTGAAGAAGTCTATGCCCAAACCACAGATGTTGAAATGAAATACGACCTGGATGAGATCGAGGTCAGCGCCCGGCGAGCACCTGTGAGTTACTCGCAGGTGGCACGGATGGTATCCGTGATCGATCGTGAACAAATTGAGACAGCGCCTGCGGGGAGTATTCAGGATCTTCTGGAGTATGTTTCAGGGGTTGACATACGACAGAGAGGAACCTATGGTATTCAGGCCGACGTTTCTGTCAGGGGAGGTTCTTTCGATCAAACCCTTATTCTTCTTAACGGGGTTAATCTTTCCGACCCGCAGACCGGTCATCACAACCTTAATCTTCCGGTCAGTTTAAAAAGCATCAAACGCATCGAGGTATTACAGGGTCCTGCTGCCCGGGTTTACGGCCCTAATGCATTTTCAGGAGCCATTAACCTGATCACTGAGCCGGGCGATGATCAGTCGCTCGATTTGGATGCCGCTCTGGGGGAACATAAATTGAGTGATATTACGGCATCAGTAAATCTTAAATCGGGCTTCTTCAAAAATTATATTTCAGTTAACAGGGCTGCTTCTGATGGTTATATTGAAAATACCGATTTTGATACCTATAATCTTTATTATCAAGGGCAGGTTCGGATGAGTCCCGGTTTGTTCGATGTTCAGGTGGGATATTCTCAAAAGGCATTTGGCGCCAACAGCTTTTATTCTCCTGAATATCCTGATCAGTTTGAAAACACGAAAACCACTTTCGCTTCGGTGCGTATGCATACCGGAGAAAAAATTCATTTTACACCGGCCCTGTACTGGCGCAGGCACCAGGACCGTTTTGAACTTTTCAGGGAAGAAGCTCCGGATTGGTATAAGGAGCACAATTACCACCTGACAGATGTATATGGAATAAACTTAAACAGCTGGTTTAGCAGTTCACTGGGCAAGTCGGCGTTTGGCGCTGAATTCAGATCGGAAAATATTTGGAGCAACAAACTGGGAGAGGATATGGATGAGGAAATCGGGGTACCAGGTGAGCCCGGTCACTTTTTTACAAAGTCACATTCACGGACAATTGCTTCTTATTTTGCAGAGCATACCGTTTTTCTTAATCGTTTTACAGCATCTGCCGGGGCGATGGTAAACTGGATCTCTGATCTTAACCTTGACTGGCATATCTATCCCGGAATTGACCTGGGGTATCAAATCAGTGATCAGCTGAAAGCTTTTGGTTCAATAAACAAATCACTCCGGATGCCAACGTTTACTGATCTTTATTATAATGGTCCTACCAACAAGGGAAATCCGGATCTGAAACCTGAGAAATCGATGACTTTTGAAGCCGGATTTAATTATTCGAGGCCTTGGATGAAAAGCCAGGTCGCGTATTACCATCGCGTTGGGAAAGATCTGATTGACTGGGTGCGCGAGAGTGAAGAGATTCTTTGGGAAACCAGGAACCTGACAAAAATCGTGGCTGACGGAATTGAAACAACGTTCAATTTTGATATACACCAGGCTGTAGGAAAGGAAATTTTTCTTCGCCGGGTGGGAATCAGTTATGCCTTTAATCATTTGGACAAAGGGGCAAGCGACTACCTTTCAAACTATAATTTAGATCACCTGAAACACAAGCTGGTAGTCGATCTGAATCATACGGTATGTAAAAATATGGATGTCTCCTGGATGTTTCGTTTCCAGGACAGGCAGGGAAACTATGCACGGTTTGAGGGTACTCAATATACAGGTGAGCAGTCGTACGACCCATTTTGGCTCACAGACGTAAAAGTCTCCTATCGTCTGAAGGCAGTGCATGTTTATCTTACTATTTCCAATTTATTTGATGAGTCGTATGTCGATTTGGGAAATGTGAAACAACCCGGACGATGGTTGAGTGCCGGATTAAAATATAAGCTTCAATTTAATTGATTAAATCAAAGGCTTTCGCCGGAGGAAGCCTTTTTTTAACCTTTGAAAAATATTATCTTCGTCCCCGTAAAAAATTATTGATACTGGATATATCGCAATAAAAAAAATTGTACGGATGAAAGGTATTTTAGCTATATCAGGGCAACCCGGGTTGTCAAAGTTAATCTCTGAAGCAAAGAATTGTATCATTGTGGAATCGCTGGTAACAGGTAAGAGAATGCCTGTTTATTCTTCTTCAAAAGTCAGCGCACTGGCCGATATCGCCATTTTCACGGAGACTGGGGAAGTTGCATTAAAACAGGTTTTTAAAAATATATCGATAAAGGAAAACGGAGGAGAAGTAGCTGCAAAAGATTCGGGAGCCGATTTAAAAGCATACTTTGAGCTGATCCTTCCTGATTATGACAAGAACCGCGTTTATACTTCCGATATGAAAAAAATTGTTCAATGGTATAATCTGCTTAAAAAAAATGATCTTCTCAATTTAGAAGAAGAGGAAGCAAAACCTGAAGAAACTACGACAGAATAATTAAAAAGGGAGATATGCAAAAACATGTCTCCCGCTTTTGTCTTGTTTTTTGGTTTATAATAGCCTCACAGAAAGGTGATTGCGATAATAATAAACAAGTTTGTGACCTAGAACAGTTTCCCCTGTATTTCCGTTGCTCCGGGGTAATTGTGACGTTCCATGATCATTTCAAGAAGCCTGACAGTCGCCAATGCATCGCCTGCAGCACGATGACGTCCTTCTATTTTTATATTTAAGTCGCTGCAAATATTCCCAAGGGAATAAGAGCGGTGCCCCGGTAAGTATTTGCGCCCCAGTTTCACAGTACACAAAGTTTTTCTTTTAAAATCATATCCAAGCCTTTTAAACTCTTCTCTTACGAAGCTGTAATCGAACATGACATTGTGCGCCACAAAAATATTTCCGGCAGTTAGTTCGACTATTGTCTTGGCTATTTCATAAAATTTTGGCGCGTGTTCTACCATTTTATTATCGATCCCGGTCAAGCGGGTAATAAAATCCGGAATGTAAGATTCAGGGTTGACCAAGCTGGAAAAGGAACGGATTATTTGCTGTCCGTTATGGACATAAATGGCTATCTCTGTGATTTTTCCGCTCTGAAAGCGTTGACCTGTTGTTTCTATGTCGATGATACTGTACAATGCCGGTGATTTGGATCTCCAAAAAAAAGATAACTATTTGTAAAAAGCAATAGTTTCAGCGGTGTCTTAGATGAATTAATCCGTCTAAAATAGTTAATCGGCAGTCATTAATCGTAATTCACCGGGAAACTATTATCTTTGCGGGTCTTAAAAAATAGTTGAAAAATGCTGATTGAACAAACCCTGAAGGAAAATATCGTAAAAGCTGTATCTGAACTCTATTCTGTTGAAATTCAGTTGGAAACTGTATTGATACAGGCCACGCGCAAGGACGTGGAAGGTGATCTTACCGTAGTGGTATTTCCTTTTTTGCGCTACTCCCGGAAATCACCGGAGCAAACTGCTGTGGACCTGGGTCATTTTCTTGAGAAAAATGTGGAAGATATTTCGTCTTATACTGTGGTAAGAGGCTTTTTGAACCTGATCATAGCTCAAAAGTACTGGGTGAAGCAATTGCTTGAAGCGAACGCGGCAGCGCAATATGGGTGTGTCGCCGGAAGTGAAGAATCTCCTCTGATCATGATCGAATATTCATCGCCCAACACGAATAAGCCATTGCATCTGGGGCATATCCGGAATAACCTGCTTGGGTATTCGCTTGCGGAGATCATGAAAGCAAATGGCAACCGGGTTGTCAAAACCAATATTGTCAACGACCGGGGAATCCATATTTGCAAATCCATGTATGCCTGGCAAAAATGGGGTGAAGGAAAAACCCCTGAAAGTACCGGGATTAAAGGAGATCATCTCGTCGGGGAGTTTTACGTGTTGTTTGATCAGCATTACAAGGAAGAAATCCGCGATCTTATGAACGGCGGATTAGCAAAAGAAGAAGCTGAACAGCAGGCCCCTTCGATTGTGGCCGCGAGAGAATTGCTTTTGAAATGGGAAGCGAGAGATCCTGAAACGATCGCTTTATGGTCGCGCATGAATCAGTGGGTTTATGAAGGATTTAATGTAACCTATAAAGAACTCGGAGTTAATTTTGATAAAATATATTATGAATCGGAAACGTATCTGGCCGGCAAGGAAGAGGTAATGAGAGGTCTCGAAGCAGGTATTTTTTATCAAAAAGAAGACGGATCGGTATGGGCAGATCTTGCGGGTGAGGGACTGGATCAAAAAATTTTACTCCGCAATGACGGCACTTCTGTTTATATGACCCAGGATATCGGTACGGCAAAGCTCCGGTTTAATGATTTTGCGATCGACAAAATGATCTATGTTGTGGGCAATGAACAGAATTATCATTTTCAGGTGTTATCTATATTGCTTGACAAGCTTGGTTTCGAATGGGGAAGGGGCCTGCATCATTTTTCATATGGTATGGTGGAATTGCCAAACGGTAAGATGAAGTCGCGCGAAGGTACTGTGGTCGATGCCGATGATCTGATCGCTGAAATGGTTGAAGTTGCCCGCAGGACGTCGGTGGAATTGGGAAAATTGGAAGGGTATTCTGAAAAGGAAGCCGGGGAGACCTATAAAATCATTGCGATGGGCGCTTTGAAATATTTTATTTTGAAAGTGGACCCCCGGAAAAATATGTTGTTTAATCCGGAAGAATCAATCGATTTTAATGGAAATACGGGTTCCTTCATTCAATACACCTACGCGCGTATCCGTTCTGTGTTGCGAAAGGCTGAGGAACGGGGAATTTCTGCGGTTTTAACCGCTGATCAGCCTTTGATGCTTACAGAAAAGGAGCAGGGGCTGGTTAAGTCAGTCACCTTATTTCCGGCAACTGTAAAAGAGGCAGGAGAAGCTTATAGTCCGGCTTTCATCGCGAATTATGTATATGGCCTGGTAAAAGAATATAACCAGTTTTATCATGATCATTCAATTCTGGCTGAAACTGATGAAACAGTAAGGAGTTTCCGCTTGATTTTGTCGGAAACGGTATCGAAGATCATTAAAACCGGAATGAGCCTGCTTGGGATTGATGTTCCGGAGCGAATGTAG
>JBDKTZ010000074.1:0-2860 GCA_039679975.1 Prolixibacteraceae bacterium | reverse complement strand
GGCTGCTATTTAAATTGCCTGTACAGCGGTCCGGATGTGGTCAGGCAGATTATTTCACCTGAAGTTTTAACAATTCGCTAGATGATAAAGGCGTTTTATCTTTTGTGTTTATCCGCAGTATTTTTCTTTTGCGCCTCTGCGCAGGAAGAAAAAACACAGGAAACCGGTGCAGGCTGGATAAAATACAGTGATAATCCTGTTCTTGGCGGAGATCTTGGGACCATATTCGACCTAAGCGTTATAAAAGATCACGAAGGCAAGTTCCTGATGTATTGCTCATGGAGGCCGCAAAAGAGCATCGCTCTGTCAGAAAGTACGGACGGACTGAACTGGTCAACGCCCGTAATATGTTTAAAATACGACGAATCCAGCAATTGGGAGAAAGATTTGAACCGTCCGGTCGTGACCATGAAAGACGGCATTTATCATATGTGGTATACCGGGCAAACGGACGATCAGTCATGGATCGGCTATGCCACCAGCAACGATGGGCGGATCTGGGAGAGGAAAAGCAAAAAGCCCGTGTTATCGCCGGACCTTCCCTGGGAAAAAGTTGCGGTGATGTGTCCGCATGTGATCTGGGATAAAGAAGAGCAGATCTTCAAAATGTGGTACTCGGGAGGTGAGCAATATGAGCCGGATGCAATTGGCTATGCCACCAGCAAAGATGGTCTTCACTGGAAGAAATACCCGAAAAATCCCATTTTTGTTTACAGTCCGTCCAATCTTTGGGAGCAGCGTAAAGTGACGGCTTGCCAGGTGATGAAACGGGATCATGACTATTTGATGTTCTACATTGGTTTTCAGAGTTTAGAGTGTGCCAGGATCGGAATGGCACGTTCAAAAGACGGAATTTCAAACTGGGAGCGATACAATGGGAACCCGATTATCAGCCCCGGGAAAGGTTGGGATGTCACGGCTGTTTATAAGCCTTATGTCGTACCGGATGAAAAGAACAATCGTTGGTTGCTTTATTACAACGGGCGCAATGAAAAGCTTGAACAGATTGGCGTAGCAATCCACGAAGGAATGGATCTGGAATTTTAATTTTTTTAGGATGACTGGTTGGAAGTACGCAACATTCCTTATCGCGGGCTGTCTGTCATTGACTTCAAGGTCTCAGAATGATATTCTTAAGCCTGAATCGATTGATCATTATTTCGAAAAGTTCAACCGCAATGATAACGAACTTTATAAGGGGTGTATTCCAAATGATCAAAGCATCGAATTTTTAAATGCGAACATCCCCTTGTTTGAATGCCCGGACAAACAAATCGAAGAAACCTACTATTTCAGGTGGTGGACCTATCGAAAGCATATCAAAAAAACAGCCGAGGGTTTTGTCATTACAGAGTTCCTCCCCAATGTCCCATGGGCAGGAAAGGACAACGCCATTTCCTGTGCAGCCGCTTATCATTTCAATGAAGGGAGATGGATTCGAAGCCGGGAATACCTGAATAGCTATGCCAACTATTGGTTTCACTCGGGGGGGAGCCCAAGGAGCTACAGTTTCTGGCCTGCCCGTGCCCTCTTTGATTATTTTCTGGTAACCGGTGACCGGCTGCTTTTGCGCGACCTGTACCCGGACCTGGAATCCAATTTCCGCGCATGGGAGAACGAGAAATATGACGGTGAAAAAAATCTGTTCTGGCAGATCGACGGAGAAGATGGTATGGAAGTTTCAGTTTCAGGGGCACTTTCAGTAAATGGAAGCGGTTACCGCTCAACCATCAACAGCTATATGTATGCGGAAGCAGAAGCGTTGGCAGAAATCGGCCGTATGCTGAATGAAAATGATAAGGAAAAATATTATTCGGAGAAAGCAAAACAGATAAAAAGGAACATCCTTGAAAAATTATGGAATGAAGAGGACACTTTTTTTGAAGTAATACCAAAAAACGGTGAAATGTCATTCTCCGGAACCCGCGAATTGCACGGTTATACGCCTTGGGCATTTTGCATTCCCGATGATCAGGAAAAGTATTCAGCGGCATGGAAACAAATCATGTCTGAAAGTGGTTTTTTTGCGCCATATGGTTTGACTACGACCGAGCAGAGAAGTGCCGATTTCAAAATTTCGTATGTGGGGCATGAATGCCAATGGAATGGTCCTTCATGGCCTTACGCTACTTCCATGACTCTGGTCGCAATTTCAAACGTGCTAAATAATTATCATCAGGACTTTGTGTCGAGGAAAGATTTTTTCAGGTTATTTGAGATTTATTCTGAAAGTCATCAGTTAAAAGACAACGGGAAAACGGTGAACTGGATTGATGAAAACCTGAACCCTTACTCAGGTGATTGGATTGCCCGAACACGGCTCAAATCATGGAAAAACAATTCGTGGAGCGAGGATAAAGGAGGTGTGGAAAGAGGAAAAGACTACAATCATTCTCTATTTTGTGATTTGATTATCAGTCATTTAGTAGGGTTTAAGCCATGCCTTGACGGATCGTTCGAGATCAGGCCGCTGATTACAGACCAGGAGTGGGATTATTTTTGTCTGGATAATTTATGTTTCAAAAGTGATATAGTGACCATTTTATACGATAAAACCGGGAATCACTATAAAAAAGGAAAGGGATTAAAAATCCGGATTAACGGAAAGGAAGTCTTTTCTGCGCCGCGAATTCAAAATGTAAGAATACCAGCAATCGCAAATCTTCATACTCCGGATTGATGTCCCGGTCGTAATTGATTTTGATTTTACTCTAAAGAATCCTGATGAAGACTATGGGGTTCTTTATAATGCTTCCTGAAAAAAATTCGACCCAAATTGCACCGATTATTCTTTATATTTACCGCCTGTATAGCTTATTAATCACTAAAGAATGAATGATGAGGTACAATATACTTTTTT
>JBDKTZ010000158.1:0-16091 GCA_039679975.1 Prolixibacteraceae bacterium | reverse complement strand
TTTAATGTTTCAGCTTATCCCGGAGATGACATCAGTCAAACTGTTTTGACAGAAGGGAGTGTTCAGGTGACAATGGAGCAGGATAACTGGTTTGATAAAAATATTGTATTAAAGCCGAATGAGCTCTTCTCCTATAATAAAGTGTCGAATTCGTCAACGATTGAAAAAGTCAGGGCGGACATGTATGTATTATGGAAAGACGGAATTTTGCAATTTGAAAAAGAAGATTTGAGCCGAATCCTGAAAAAGCTGGAACGGTTCTATAACATTCAGATTGATCTGAAAAATCCGATGGACGGAACAGTGAAGCTGGATGGAAAATTAAACCTGAAGGAGAATCCGTATGAAGTACTGCATTATTTGTGTCGGGTTGCTTCTAAAAATTTTAAGCCCATAAACGGAAGACATTATATGATCGAGTAAAAAATCAGCAGGAAGTGCGTCAACACTTCCCGCTGAATGGTTTTCAACTGATTGTCAGATCAGTTAAAGGTTTTATTAATAAATTAACGAGGTAAATTTATGAAAAAAAACACGGACCATCACTCCCTGTATGGGAGATGGTGCAAAAAAATGTTGAGGATTGTGAGACTAACTTTTGTAATGATTTTTTGTTTGGTGCTTGCTGCGAAGGGGAGCGTTTTTTCTCAAAATACCAAATTGAGTTTAAACGCAAAGGATGTGACACTCCTGAAGTTGTTTCAGGAGATTGAATCCCAAAGCCGGTTTGTTTTTCTTTACCGAGCAGACGATCTTGATCTGAACCGGAAAATGAACCGGGATTTTAAAGAGGCATCCATTGAAGAAATTCTGAGTGAAGCTTTGAAAGGAGAAAGGGTAACTTACGAGATTTTTGATCGTCAGATACTGATTTCAAAAGTCGGAGTCACATCTGCCGGGAATGATATTGAGCAGAAACTTAAGGTTGCCGGGGTGGTTACTGACGGAAAGGGAGATCCTCTTCCCGGAGTTTCAGTTGTTATCGAAGGAACCACGAAAGGTACAATTACAGACATGAATGGTAATTATACCCTTGTGGATATTGGTACTAACGCGACATTAGTTTTTTCGTTTGTGGGAATGCAGACTGAAAAGATCGCTGTAACCGGAAGAACCCTTATCAACGTGGTTATGCTGGAAGATGCCATTGGAATTGAAGAGGTTGTTGCGATTGGTTATGGCGTTCAGAAGAAGGTAAACCTCACAGGAGCAGTCGGTTCAGTCAAAGTGGATGAACAACTGGCCAGCCGTTCTCTTGGAAATGTATCTGTTGCGCTTGCTGGTTTAGTGCCTGGATTAGCGGTCAATCAAAATACCGGTATGGCAGGGAGAAACGCTGCAACGTTGATGATCCGGGGGCTTGGAACTGTCAATTCGGCAACCCCACTGATCGTTGTCGACGGGATGCCTGATGTGGATATCAATCGGATCAGTCCGGGGGATATTGAAAGTATTTCTGTACTGAAAGACGCGTCTTCTTCTGCAGTGTACGGTTCGAGAGGTGCTAACGGGGTTGTTTTAGTCAAGACCAAAAGCGGCAGCCGGGTAGCCGGTCAGACGAAAATCAAATTTACAGGCACTTACGCCTTCGAGGATCCGATTAAAATGATCGATTTAATGCCGGATTATTCCCGCGTGGTCAGCGCCATGTTGCAGGCAGCAGAAGCGGGGGGAAACACTTCCCGGTACCGATGGGGTGCGATTGAAGAATGGGCGGCAAAGTCTTATCTGGATCCGCTTCGTTATCCCAATACAGATTGGATCGACCTGACGACCCGTACCGGTAAACTCAGGAATTACAACCTCTCTGCTACAGGAGGCAATGATAAAACAACGTTTTATATTTCCGGGAGTATTATGGATGAAGAGGGGATGCAGTTTACCAATGATTTTATCCGCTACGGAACCCGCTTTAACTATACCTATAAAATCCGGGAAAATATTCAGGTAGGAGCGCAATTTGCGGGAAACTGGTCCAAATGGAATTATGCCCTGGAGGACGGGTGGTTTGATAATTCTGCCAGCGGAGGTCTGATCAGCGCGATCGCAGGAGTGACCCCATACGACCCGAATACAAACAAGTATGGTGGTTCCATGATGTATGGAGAGGATGCTACGATCTTCAATCCATACCGTCAGTATAAGACATCCTTTAACAAACAGGACCGGCAGGATATGTTTGCCGGCGCCAATATCGAGTGGGAACCCCTCAAAGGATTAAAAGCGTCTGTCGATTATACGCTGACCTATAATAACCAGTTGATGAAAGTATATTCGATGCCTCACTCGGAATGGAATTTTCAAACAGGGAATGAAATCCGGGTGCTGGTTGGCAGTAATGCAGGTGTAACCGATACAAACGGAACCTCCTGGCGGACTTTGTTGAATGGCCGTTTAAATTTTGAAAGAAGTTTCGGCAAACACGATCTCGGCGCTTTAATTGTCTATAGTGAAGAATATGCATTTTCACGCAGCCTCAGGGGTAGCCGCCAAACACGCATACATCCTGATCTGACAGAAATTGACGCTGCCTTGACTGAAGTCCAGGGAGCCGGCGGCAATTCGTCATCCTGGGGGCTGCGTTCTTATATCGGCCGCTTAAATTATGCTTTTCAGGATAAATATTTGCTGGAAATGAATTTCCGGTATGACGGGTCTTCAAAATTCTATTCAGGCCGCCAGTATGGCTTTTTCCCTTCCATGTCGGTCGGGTGGCGTTTTACTGAAGAGCAATTCCTAAGTTCTTTGAATTCGTTTCTGTCTCAGGGGAAGTTCCGTTTTTCTTACGGAGGATTAGGAAATAATTCGGGAGTCGGGAACTTCGAACAGAAGGAGACCCTCGCGACTTCCAATTATACAGCAAACGGAAACGTCGCAATGGGTTTGGTAAACAGGAAAATGATCAATCGGAATTTATCCTGGGAGGTTACTAAAGTGCTGAATTTGGGTCTGGATCTTGGATTTTTTAAGAGCCGGCTTACTGCAGAAATTGATTATTATAATCGCTGTACAACCGGCATGTTGCGCCCTGATGCCTTATCCAGTATGTTGTCGGGAGCCTATGATGCTCCAAGAAAGAATATCGGTACGATGCGTAATCAGGGGATCGAACTCAATCTGACCTGGCAGGACCGGATTGAAGACTTTAAGTATAGTGTGAACCTGAACGGATCGTACAATACCAACAAGCTGAAGAGATGGAACAGCTACCTTAGCCGGGGTAATGTTTTTATTGACATGCCCTACCAGTTTGTCTACACGCAGGTAAATCGTGGAGGAATCATTCAGAACTGGCAGCAAATTTACGACGCACCCTGGCAGAGTGCCGGTTCTGCTCCGGGAGATATGCTGCTTGAAGACTTAAATGGAGATGGAGTCGTTAACGGAGACGACAGGAAGGCCTTACCTGATGTGCAGCAAATTCGTCCTACCGCCAACTTTGGGATGAACATGAGCGCTTCCTGGAAAGGATTTGACCTTGCACTATACTGGTCAGCCTCTGCCGGAAGAAAAGACTATTGGGCAAATCATTTTAACAATGTGACGTTGCTGGCAGCTACGCAGAGCCTGACCTACACCCAGTATTATGACTCCTGGACTTATGACAACCGTGATGCCATGTTACCACGACTGGTATACGGTTCAAGGGGGACTAATAAAGCCTCATCAACCTATTGGCTGGATGATATGTCCTTTATCCGGCTGAAAAATCTCCAACTAGGGTACAGCCTGCCTAAACGGGTGACCGACCGGTTAAAAATAAGTGATTTGCGTATCTATCTGACCGGAGAAAACCTATGGACTATTACGAAATACCGGGGAATTGACCCTGAGAAGGCCTTGACGGGTACCGGCGATGAAAATGACATTTACCCCATACCGCGCACAATCGGGTTTGGGTTTAATTTAGGAATATAAAAATCAGGACTGTGATGAAACGTATTCAAATAAGAGTTTTCAATGTGATCATGACTGTCACATTACTAATTGCGATAACCTCCTGTGTTGAAAATCTTTTAGACCAGACTCCTGCGGGAGAACCTTCCAGCGACATCTTCTGGAAATCGGAAGGAGATGCAGTGTATGCCATCAATGGCGCTTATGCAAGTATTCGTCCCTTTTTTAGTTATGAATATGATTTCGACGGGATGACTGAGCTGGCATGGACCCGGGGACCCGGAGCTGCCAATGGGATTCTAAACAATTCATTTACCCCTTCTTCGGGAGGATTTGCATCTTTGTGGACGGGTCTATACGGAGGGATCAACCGGGCTAACTATGTTATTGATGGAGTAAAAAATATGCTTACTCAAGCAAAAGAATCTTCTGTGCCAGGCCTGGAACGGGTTTTGGGTGAGGCCCGTTTTCTGCGGGGCTTGTGTTATTTCAGGCTTATCAGCATGTGGGGGGATGTTCCGTATCTAAGTAAAACGGTTCAGGATAAATCTGAAGTGGAAAGATTGTTCCGGTTACCCATTAAGCAGATCAAAGACTCAATCCTGGCGGATTTTTCATATGCTTATCAAAAACTTCCCGCTCAGCTTACTGCTTCGGAAATCGGGCGGACCTCTAAAATAGCAGCTTTGGCATTCCGGGGCAAAATGGAGTTATATTGGGCCTCCTGGAATAAATTCGGCTGGCCTGAACTGGAAGGGTTTACGCCTGAGGCAAGCGCTGCTAATGCAGCATATACGGCAGCAGCTACTGACTTTCACGAAGTCATTAATAATTACGGGTTAGACCTGTTCCGGGGGGGAGATCCCGGTTTACCTGGTTCACCGGGTAAATGCGATGTACTTCCTAATTATTTTTATCTCTTCACTCCCGATTACGACAATCCTGTCGTTAACTCTGAAATTATTTTTGCTTTTGCCTATTCCGGGCCGAATTTAGGGCAAGGGAGCAAATTGATGAACGACCTTGGAAACCGTCAGACGGAAAACAGCCAAAGTTATGTTTGTCCTACTCTGGATTTGGTGAATTGCTACCAGTTAACAGCAACCGGCGATTTTGCGCCCCCCATGATTCCGATGAATGGTAATTCGGCCGGAGCAAGAACGACTTTAAATTCAGCTGTTAATCCGGCTTCGTATGAAGGCCGGGATTATCGGGCACGTTCAACGATCTTGTGGGATTATGAGTCTATGGTTAAATTGGAGTCGCTTCAGGAGAAAGGAACAGCAACCTGGCTTTACAAGTCAAGTGCTCCCTATATACAGGCTTCTGCGATGGAAACTGGTTATGTTTTGCGTAAATGGATAAGAAACAAGTCATTGGGATGTTCCAGGGATGATACGCCACAGGATTATTATTTAATGCGCCTGGCCGATGTTTACTTAATGTATGCTGAAGCTACAAACTTTGCGAATGGTCCGCAGGCAGATGCCATCAATCTGGTGAACCGAATCCGTGCCCGGGGCGGTTTACCCGCGCTCAGCACTGCGAAGACTGCTACTGCTGACGATTTTTTCAGAGCAATAGAGCAGGAGCGGAAAGTGGAATTGGTCATGGAAGGTCAACGCTATTTTGATATCCGCCGCTGGAGAAGATTTGAAGATGTATGGGGAGCTGCCGGAACGGGACGTTCCATTAGAAATACCTGGAACGAGATTCGCAGAAATGACTTCTTGAATTATGTTCAGCGAACTCAGGAAAGATATTACATTATGAACATTCCTGAATCGGAGCGTGATCTTAATCCTAATCTGACTCAGAACACACCGTGGTTATAAATTGAATGGATAAACTTTAATAATGGAATTCTATGAAACGGCGCAATTATATTATTTCCTTCCTTTTTTTACTGATTATAGGCAGTATGGCTGCATGCAAAGGCGACTATCCTATAGATGAAAACGATTTGCTCATTACCGATCGAAGTGAATGTGCATTAACCTCTTTTGAACTGTTGGGATCAGACCACAGGACTGTTTTTGTTTCTACAGCCGTGATCGATACCGTAGCCCAAACCGTGACAGGAGCTGTAAAGTATGGAACAAACCTTGCAAAACTTAAACCGAGTTGCGGACATTCGATCGATGCCATCATTACACCTGACATGGGCGTCTGGACCGATTTTTCCGATCTGGCGAATCCCAGGGAATATACCGTTGTATCCGGGAACCGAAAAATCAGAAAAACCTATAAAATTGTCTTAACCGTTCAAACAAAACCCTAAAAAAAGAATTTATGAAACGCAGATATTCTATCCTAATGATTTTGTTTATAGGGCTAAGTTTCGTCTTCAATTCATGTTCGGATGACGATGAAACGACGCTTATCAACGACTTAATAAAAAAGACGGTCGGACCCAATATTGTTGGGAATGAGGTTCAGTTTGCCTACGTTATGGTGGCACCTTATTCTAATCTGGACGCGGCTTATGCGGAGGTGTCAATACCCGGGGCCGATGGTACAGGCTTCGAGCCCTATTCTTACTATACGAATACTTCGGGCCAGGATATTGGTGTAACCGTGGCTACTGATTGTACGACTACCGGGGGAAAGTCCCAGGCAATTTTTATCGATACACTGGCTGCCACGCTTCGCTATCATTATATCATTCCGGAAGAAGCAAGAGGGAAAACCGTATCTTTTAGATTTTCATGTAAAGAAAAGAATGGGAAAACAGCAACTTACCAGGCGCAGGATCAGAAAATTTCTAAAATTAGGATGAAAAAGGGCATCGTGATTACTTCAGGTGACCGTTGTTATATCTCAATAAAAAACAGGGCAGCGTATACGCTCGGGGAGGTTCAAGCTCAGGGACTGACGAATGATATCGATTTGATCTATAATTACAAGGTTGTTGCCGGTGTAAACTATGGACACGCACTGCTTTCTCCCGGCAGCCCTTCCGAATTCATGGAAGGTGCTGTTGTACCTGCAGGTGCAAACAATGTCTCAAAAGTAGAGAAGCAGGTTTATACCTTCGATCGCCAGCTGGTGATCGATCCGTCCAAAGAGCCTTCTTCCGGTGGATATTCATTCGTCGATGATATCGATTTTGAAACGTATAATCCGGGGCCTGCTTCATCTTTCGTATTGAATATGACCAGAGGTGAAAGTGTTTGGGTGGTCAGTGCTGACGGGAAACAGAAAGCATTTGTCCAGGTTAACAGCGTTGCGGCTAATACGATGACCGTAAGCCTTAAAAGTTATGACAATTGATGGTGGAATAAAAAACGGGATCGTTCGTTTGCTGGTAGTCCTGGTGGTTTCAACGACAATGACACTCCGGGCAGGCGCATTGGAAAAAAGAAATCTTCTGACCAATACGTATTCCCGAAAATTTATTAACCTGTCGGTATCGGCCGATTATTCATGGATCGGATATCCCGCTTATAATAACAGGAAAGCGTGGGCGGAAGTTCCGGAGAGTATCAGAAAAAAGACGATCTCAAACGGAGAACGATACCTGGATTATCGGTGGCCGGCCACGACAGCGACGATGTACCTGGAATTTACAAGGACCGGTAACCGGGCAGTGGTCGATCAGGCAATCAGTACCCGACTGGGAATATTACGGGCATTGGTGAAAGCCGAATTGATGGAGGGTGAAGGACGTTTCATGGACGATATCATTAATGGCGTCTTTTCTTTTTGCGAACAAACCTACTGGGGGATGTCGGCTACTTTCTATATGTATAAAACCGGATTCCGGGGGCTTGATCAGCCGAATACAGTACTGCCTGATCTGGATGACCCGATTGTCGATTTGTTTGCCGGTGACACTGCTGCCGACTTAGCCTGGATCTGGTACTTTTTTCACGATGAATTTGACCGGATTAGTCCGGTCATTTCAAAGAGATTGAAAAGTGAACTGCGCAGGAAAGTTCTTGATCCGTTTTACGAACGTTATGATTTCTGGTGGATTACCGGGTGGGATGAAGGGAATGTAAATAACTGGAATCCCTGGTGCAATTTTAATATTCTGACCTGTATTGCACTTTTGGAGGACGATCCGGAAAAAAAGAGAACAGGTATATATAAAACAATGGCATCTGTTGATCTTTTTATCAATTCTTACCCCAATGACGGCGCCTGTGATGAGGGACCAGGCTACTGGGCTGTAGCAGGAGGTAAATTATTCGACTATTTAAACCTCTTAAAGAAAATAACTGACGGTCATGCCGATATATTCAATGCGGAGATCATAAAAAATATCGGCCGCTATATCTGTCGCGTTTATATAAGTAAAAGTGATGGCGGCTATTTTTATGTAAATTATTCGGATTCACCGGCTAAAATAAAGCAGGACTCCGGATTGATCTATCGGTTTGGTTGCGCTATAGAAGATTCAATGATGATGTCTTTTGGGGCTTTTCTGCTTGCCGATTCCAAATATGGTGAAGAGGAAATTCAAGGAAGACTTGGTGAAGTGCTTGAGAGTCTGTTTAACCTGAAAGGTTGGCAGGACTGTCCTGCACTTGAACCGATGATCAGGGACTTTTATTTTCCGGATAGGGAAATTGCAATTGCAAGAGATCAGGCTGCATCGCCGGGCTTTTATTTTGCGGCAAAAGGAGGTCATAATGGTGAAGGGCACAATCATAACGACGTTGGCTCATTTATGTTGTTCTTTAACGGGGCTCCTGTGCTGGTAGATGCAGGTGTAGGAACGTATACCGGCGATACTTTCAGCACAAACAGGTATAATATCTGGACCATGCAGTCGAATTATCATAATCTCCCGGTGGTGAATGGCTACGGACAAAAGGCAGGGGCTAATTTTAAAGCGCGGAATTCAAAGTTGCGACCGGGCAAAAGCGAAGTGTCTTTTTCCACTGATATTGCCAGGGCTTATCCTTTGGAGGCCAGGCTCGACAGATGGTTGCGCACCTATACCCTGAAACGAGGAAAGAGTTTTGTTATTCGAGACCAGTATCAAATGACAGAACGTGTTGGAGAGACAGCGCTTCATTTCATGACGCCTGTTCAATGCAGAATTTTAAAACCAGGAGTCCTGCAGATGAACGGTGACAGCTTTATTCTTCACCTGATTTTTGATCCGAAAATACTTTCCGCAGCGATTGAACCAGTGGATACGGATGATCAAAAAATCCGCAATGTCTGGAACGGTGGTTTGAGCCGGATTATTCTTGCTGTCCGGAATAGAAAACTTTCGAACGATATTTCCATAAGTGTGACAGAACCAAAATAAAAACGATAAAAAACAGAGACTATGCATACGATAAAAAACCTGATTCTTCTGACTGTTTGTCTGCTTCTTACGATATCAGTACAATCAAAAGAAAAACGGAACTTGCTGTCGGATTTTTATACGCGAAAGTTTGTAAATGAATCGATAACCAGTGATTTCAGCTGGATTCCCTATCCTGCTTACCAGGATCGGGAATCCTGGTTGAAGCTACCGAAAGAAATCAGGGACAAGACGATTGAACAGGGAGAGAAGTTTCTGAAGTATGAATGGCCGATTGTTACATTGAGTACGTATCTTGAATTTACCCGGAAAGGAGACAGAACAACAGTTGACAATCTGAATGGAGAGCGTGCCAAAGCTTTACAGTCACTCGTGCTGGCAGAACTAATGGAAGGTAAGGGGCGCTTTATGGATGATATTATCAATGGTGTTTTTTCGTTTTGTGAACAGACATTTTGGGGGTCATCCGCTCATTTCTATATGTATGGAGGAGCAGTATCGGAGCCGGCAACGACTGTTCCGGATTTGGACAATCCGATTGTCGACCTGTTTGCCGGAGACAGGGCTGCAGATTTGTCTTGGGTTTGGTACTTTTTTCATGAAGAATTTGATAAAACAAGTCCTGTAATTTCCAAAAGACTGAAAAATGAAATTAAAAGAAAAGTGTTGGAGCCGTTTTATGCACGATATGATTACTGGTGGATAACCGGTTGGGATGAAGGAAAGGTAAATAACTGGAATCCATGGTGCAACTTTAATGTGCTGACCAGTATCCTGCTCATAGAGGACAATCCTGAAAAGAAGGAAGATGCTGTTTATAAGACAATGGAGTCGGTCGACCTGTTTATAAATTCGTATCCGAATGATGGTGCCTGTAATGAAGGACCAAGCTACTGGGGCGTGGCCGGGGGAAAAATGTTTGACTACCTGAATCTGCTAAAGACCAATACACGGGGAAGAATTGATATTTTTAACCATGAGCTGATAAAAAACATGGGGCGTTACATCGCCCGGGCGTACGTCAGTAATGGAAATTATTACATTAATTTTGCCGATGCTCCTTTCCGGATTGGACAGGATGGCGGGAAAATCTATCGCTTCGGAAAGAGTATCAATGATCCTATGTTAGCAGGATTTGGAGCTTATCTGCTCGAAAAATCAAAATTCAATGAAAACGGGATGGTTGGCAAGATCGGTGAGACTCTGGAAAATTTATTTAATCTCGGAGGATGGGAATCTTCTCAAAGAACAGAACCCCTGTTGGCCGAATTTTATTTCCCGGATCTGGATGTTGCTTTAGCCCGTGACAAAGCCAACTCGACTGAGGGTTTTTATTTCGCGGCTAAAGGCGGGAACAACGGCGAAGGTCACAATCATAACGATGTAGGCTCGTTTATACTCTATTTCAATGGGCTTCCTGTATTGATTGATGTAGGCGTCGGAACTTACACCAGAGAAACATTCAGCTCGCAGAGGTATAATATCTGGACGATGCAATCGAACTATCATAACCTTCCCTTGATAAACGGTCACGGACAGAGTCCTGGCGGAACATTTAAAGCGCAACACTCATCTTTTTCAGCAAGCACGAATAAAGTGTCGTTTTCTACCGATATTGCTCTGGCGTATGCTTCCGGAGCGAATGTGCCGAAATGGGAGCGAAGCTATACGCTGGAACGCGGGAAAAGATTTACGATCAAAGATGACTATCGTCTGACAGCCAACAGCGGGGACAACAGCGTTCATTTTATGACCAGTGTTCCCTGCCAGATCATTAAGCCGGGCCTGATCCGGTTTACCGGCGAAAACTTTACCCTTTCGATGAAGTACAATCCCTCTCAACTGGTTGCAGACATCGAAAAGATTAAGATTGAGGATAAACGTCTTCAGGGTGTTTTCGGAGATTATTTGTCAAGGCTGGTATTTCGGTTGACCGCGAATAATCTTTCAGACCAGCTTTCATTTGATGTTGTACCGGTGAAGTGATTCTCCCAAAACAGATTGACTATGTACAGACTAATCTTTCCCATTCTGTTGTTATCCATCAGTACCGTTTGGGGACAACGTGAGTACCCGGCAGAATTAAAAATTGATCAGGTTAAACGGGTTGTCAATGATGCTGCTCAGTGGCAAATTGAAAATATGCCGAAAGCAGGAAGAAATATTGAATATAATCCGCAGTTCACAGGGTGGGCTGACGGGGTATTTATGAGTGCTTTGGCTGATTGGACAGCATATGATAACAGCCGTCATTTCAGAGAATGGTATGAGGATATTGCATACAAACTTCAATGGGAAGTCGGGCACAGAAGCCTCAATCCCGCCAATGATATTGCTGTATCCTTGCTGTATGCCGCAATATGGGAACGTAACAGGAATCCCCGTTATCTGATCTCCAAAATAGAAAAATGGGATGCCAATACCGTAAACCTTTTGGCAGGAGGCTGGAAGTCACTTATTCCGACCATCGAGAGGCTTGACTACCAGATGAAAACCTATCCTGAAACAGATAACATAAATTTTGAAATTGCAGTTAACCAGGAACGGTGGTGCTGGTGCGATGCTTTGTATATGGCAGCTCCTGCCTATGCGTGTTTTGCAAATATTACGGGTAACGATGCGTACAGGGAGTTTATGAATCGGGAGTTCTGGGTTACGATGGAAGCGCTTTATGACAAAGAAGAGCGGCTCGTCTTCCGTGATACCCGCTTTTTCCGGATGAAGGAGCCGAACGGATCCAAAGTGTTCTGGGGACGCGGAAATGGCTGGGTTGTCGGCGCCCTGGCCCGTGTTCTGAATTTCCTGCCTGCTGATTACCCTTCACGTGAACGGTATGAAAACCGGTTCAGGCAAATCGTGTCACGGATCGTTACGCTTCAGGACGATAAAGGATACTGGCATGCCAGCCTTCTGGATCCGGATTCATATCCTTCGCCTGAGATGAGTGCAACCGGATTTTTTACTTTTGGTCTATGGTGGGGAATGAACAACGGGTTGCTTAGTGAAGATGAATATCTCATTCCCGCGAAGAAAGCCTGGGCTGCTATGGTACAGGCTGTTCAGCCCAATGGAATGTTAGGTTATGTTCAGCCTATCGGAGACACGCCGATGAATATTTCTTCCTCAAAGAATGAAGTATATGGAACGGCTTCATTTTTACTGGCAGGGCTTGAGGTGATTAAGTATCTGGAGAATAATGCGATTAAATAGCAGTGTTATGACAAGAAATTTCAAAGCCGGGGAGATTTTAGTTACAGGTCTTTCCATCGCGGCTGTATCTACGAGCCTGTATGCCGGAGATGCGCCTAAGGTTACCGAAAAGAAAAATAATGTATTGTTTATTATTTGTGACGATCTGAGAACGGAATTGGAATGTTATAACCACTCGATGGTCAAAACCCCCAATATTAACCGGTTGGCAGAAAATGGAGTAGTTTTTAACCGTTCATACTGTAATATCCCGGTATGCGGGGCATCACGGGCGAGTATTCTGACCGGAATGCGTCCTACGCGCAACGCCTTTTCATTCTGGAACCTACGAGTGGACAAGGAAGCGCCCAACGCGATGACGCTGAACCGGACCTTTAAGGAAGCCGGGTACATCACCATCTCAAACGGGAAAGTATTTCATCACCAGGATGAAGCGTCGTCTGTATATTGGGACGATACGATGCCCTATCCGAATCCGCTTGACTATCAGACCGAAGAAAATAAGGCTTTCTTAAGGATACAGAAAGAAACCGGAACAAGGAAAAGAGGACTTTATTATGAAAAGGCCGATCTTCCGGAAGCGGAATATATGGATGGGAAAATGGTACAAAAAAGCCTGTCCGACCTGAAGAAGCTATCTTTTGAGAAAAAGCCGTTTTTTTTGGCCGTTGGATTTGTCCGTCCCCATTTGCCGTTTGTTGTGCCCAAAAAGTATTGGGACCTGTACGATCATAATAAAATCAGGATTCCCGATAACTATGTGCTGAAAGAAGGAAACCAGATCCCTCCGCACGCGTTAACTCACTGGGATGAATTGCTGGCTTACCGGGGAATCCCCGATGAGGGACCCTTGAGTGAAGATGCAGCCAGAACCATGATACATGGGTATTATGCCTGTGTATCGTATGTGGATGCATTAATTGGTCAGCTTTTGGATGAGGTGGAACGGTTGGGTCTGAAGGAGAATACGACTATTGTTCTGATTGGAGATCATGGCTGGAACCTTGGTGAACACGGCATGTGGTGCAAGCATTCCATTATGCAGACAAGCCTGCATGCTCCGCTGATCATTCAGACACCAGGTGGCTTGAAAGGGTACCGGACCAATGAGATCGTTGAGTATATTGACCTGTATCCCACATTTTGTGACATAGCCTCCCTCCCCAAAACCGGTCAGTTGGAGGGGCAAAGTCTGTATCCTTTGCTTCATGATAAAAAAGCAATGGGGAAAGGCTATGCAATTGCCCGCTGGAATAACGGATTCACTTATCTGGATGATCAATACTCCTACACGGAATGGTGGGACAAGAACGACGAGATAACAGACCGCATGCTTTTTGATCACACCACAGACCCTGATGAGAATTACAATCTGGCCGGGAAGTCATGGTATCAGAATATAGTGAAAGAGTTGAGCATGAAGCTCAAATCATCCAGAGGGAAAAATTATTTGAAATAAATCTGCAGCTTCGACAGGCAATACTAGATGGCAGAGGGCGGCCAGTCGGCTATTCTCTGCATTTTTTATGATAGTGAGGATTGGAAACTTCTTCTGTAATCGCTGGGGTTCGTTTTAAAATGTTTCAGGAACAGGCGTCTTAGCGTATCAGGGCTTCCCAGCCCGCATTCCTGAGAAATCTCATTCAGGTTCAACTTCGTTTCTTCCAGCCGCCGGCGTGCAGTTTCCACCCGCAGCTTCTCGATGAACCGGGCTGGTGTAATACCGGCTTCCCGGTGAAAGACCCGGGCGAAATTGCGGGGACTCATCGATGTTCTCTCGGCCAGGCTTTCCACCGTAAGATCTTCATTCAGGTGATCGATCAGCCAGTCCTGTAACTCCCGGATCGGCTGATAATTGACTTTCTGAAACGACAACACCGCACTGTACTGGGATTGGTTCCCCGGACGTTTCAGATATAAAACCAGTTGCCGGGCGACCATGAGCGCCAGGTCCCTGCCATAATCTTCTTCAACCAAGGCAAGCGCCAGGTCCATGCCCGATGATATCCCTGCCGATGTATAGATGTGCCCGTCCTTTACAAAGATAGGATCTTTCTCTACGCAGATATCCGGATACCGCTGTGCCATTTTGCCGCAAGCCATCCAATGTGTTGTCGCTCTTCTCCCTTTCAACAGACCAGCCTCTGCGAGAATGAATGCACCGGTGCAAACTGAACCTACCCGTCTGATCATCGGGGAATAAGTTTTTAGCCATTTCAGCGTCGCTTGGCTTACCATATTGTCCGGCGCATTGGGCATTCCCGCTATCAGAAGTGTGTCAATTTCATAATCGGCTGATTTGAGATTTCCCTCACATACGATCGGTAAACCGGTCGACGTGTTTACAACTTTGCTTCCTTCGGACGAGACCACATGCAATTGATACGATTCAGCTGCCTGATTGGTAAAAGCCAGAAGTGATGCCGCTTTTGCAAAGACCTCGAGCGGACCGCTTACATCCAGCAATGACGTGTATGGAGGTGCGACGATAACAACATGCTTTTTCATACATTTTTTTCAATTTGACTGTGCATAACTTTCGTACTAAGCTGTATCACTTTCCTAACGAACACCAACGGTATGGAACTCGCCGATAAACATTCCCTTGGGCGTAAACTGCGGCGTTCATGGCTCGTTTCATCTGTCTGTCAATGATTGAAATCAGAACAAAAATAATTAAAAAGTAGTTGGAGGAATGGTCGTATTCGTTCCTATTGTCGAATAGGTGTTTTTCCGGGCACCTGTTTATCGGACATGAAATGCCGGAATGATCGGCCCGAAGTCTGTTAAATTTCTGTTTTTGTTTATATCTTTAATTGCTATCTTTTACTGCTTTGATTTCAACAGACCTCTGGGGCAAGCGAACTTTTGAAAAATGTGCCCGATGGATTGCTGGTTTTTTAGTTTATTTTAAAATTTAATTATGCTATTTTTGATGAACTTCAACTGACATGGCTTTGAAAAAAACGATTCAAAAAGAAGACAAGATCACTTTCAAACACTTGTTTGAAAGCTTCTACCCTTCATTATGTCTGTTCGCTAACAAATATCTGAATGACCAGGAAGTTTCGCAAGACATTGCGCAGGATGCATTTTTGTATTTTTGGAATAAAAAAGCTGATTTTAACTCAAAGAACTCCGTCCGGTCTTATCTGTATCGGTACGTCAGGGACAGAAGCCTGAATTACCTTCGCAATAGAAAATTAAGACATCAGATTGAACTTAAAAAAATGGAATCTGAGTTTTCTTTAAGGGATAACCTGATTGAGGAAGAAACATACCACATCATCTACAGCGCGATCCGGACCCTTTCCCCACAGGCGCAACAAGTGATTGAACTGTCGCTCGATGGTTTAAAAAATCAGGAAATAGCTGATCAGCTTAATATTTCAATTAATTCGGTAAAGACGGTCAAGGCAAGAGCATTTACGGCTTTACGCGTGGAATTAAAAGACAATATCTTTATCTTTTTTATGCTCATTAAATGCGGCGAAAGAAAACGTTATTGATTCTTTCCCCGTCACTCTTAACTTATTTTGCATATTCCGGTAAAAATTCCTTTTAAAAAATGGCAACATGCTTGTCATTCGTTTTTCGTATTTGTGTGTTTTATCCAAAACTGACGGGAAATTAAGATGATTAACGAAGAAGTAAATGAATAAGTATAAACGCTATAGAGTGATTGCAGAGCTTATTTCCAAAGAGATAAGCGGGGAGA
>JBDKTZ010000092.1:0-4530 GCA_039679975.1 Prolixibacteraceae bacterium | reverse complement strand
AATCCCCGGAAAGTACATCGATAAATACCGGTTTCGCTTTCATGAGGCTGACCATTGAGGCGGTGGCAATATAGCTGTAGGCGGGGCAGATTACTTCATCTCCGGGACCAATGCCCCAGGCCATCAGCGGAAGAAGCAGTGCATCCGTGCCGGAACAGCAGCAAATAGCATTTTTAACCGCAGTGTAGGCTGAAAGTTCTTCTTCAAGCAAATTGATCTCGGGGCCATTAATAAACGAGCCGGAACGAATGACTCCCTGAATGGCAGCATCGATTTCACTTTGATAAGCTTCGTATTGTTTATGAAGGTCGCAGAATATCATGATAAATGGTTACAAGGTTACAAGGTTGTGGCATGGAGCAAAGAGCATGGAACAGAGAGCATAGGGCATGGAGTATGGAGCACAGCACCCGTTACTCAGATTGCCCTTGATACCTTTTCACCTTTATCCCATCTCCGGTTTCCCGTCTCCCTTCTCCGGTTTCCTTTTTCCGGTTTGCTTTTCCTTTTGCAAAAATAATGGAATTCGGGGAAGTATATTATTTTTGTTCCATATTCTGACATGGACAAAATTCTCATTATAACATATTACTGGCCGCCCAGCGGCGGGGCCGGTGTGCAGCGGTGGCTGAAGTTTACCAAATACCTGCCCGGGCTGGGTGTGGAGCCCATTGTGCTGACTGTTGATCCCGGGCTTGCCAGCTATGCCCAGCGCGATGAGAGCCTCGAACTGGAAGTGCCTCATGGTATTAAGATTTTCCGCACGCGCACCTTTGAATTTTATAATTTGTATAAAGTGTTGTCGGGGAAGAAAGAAATCCCCTATGGAGGTTTTGCCAATGCCGGAAAAACTTCGTGGCTGCAAAAACTGTCAAGAGCTTTACGGGGTAACTTTTTTCTTCCGGATCCGCGCCGGGGCTGGAACCGTTATGCTGTAAAGAAAGCCATTGAGCTGATTGGCCGGTATCAAATTGAAACGGTGATCACGACCAGTCCTCCGCATTCAACCCAGTTAATCGGACTGAAACTGAAGAAAAAACTGGGTATCCGGTGGATCGCTGACCTGAGGGACCCGTGGACCGATATTTATTACTATCATGAGTTGCGGCACATGGCATGGGCTGCCAAAAAGGACCGCCGGATGGAGCTTAACGTTTTGCAGGGGGCTGATCACGTGATCACGGTAAGCCAGGACGTGAAACGCATTTTTGCACAAAAGCTCCCGGCCGGGGAGGCATCTAAAATTTCGGTAATCCCCAATGGTTACGATGAAAGCGATTTTTTACAGGAGGCGGAGATCGATCCTGAAAAACTGATCATCACCTATACCGGTACCATTTCCGAAGCCTACGATATGACCGGATTCCTGAATGCCCTCGAATTGTTTGGGACTGAAAACCGGAAGAGACTGCTGTTGCGTTTCGTGGGAAAAGTGCCTGCTCCCGTAGTTGATCGCATCCGGCGGAAGCTGCCTGATCTGGAGCTTCATCTGGCCGGATATGTTGACCATCATCAGTCAGTCCGCTATTTACAGGAATCGTCGCTTCAGTTGCTGGTCATTCCGCGTGTGGAGAACAACAAGGGTATTATCACGGGCAAGTTTTTTGAATACATGGCTTCAGGCAGGCCTGTGCTGGCGATCGGTCCGCGCGGGGGAGACCTGGAGGAGATGATCGAAGAAACAGGCTGTGGAAGGCTTTTTGAATATGATGAACAGCGCCGGATACTTGACTACCTGAAGGAGGTTAACGAGGGGCGGTTCTTCCGGGGTGAAAGCGGTAAAATTCATTCGTACTCCAGGAGGGCATTGTCCGGGACGCTGATAAAATTACTGCGACAGGGAGAAAAGGCATAGATTATTGAGGCACAGGACCTTCTTTTTGCGCCGTAGCTTCCAGATATAAATCAATGGCTTTTTCGAGCAACAGCTCACGGGAGAGCAACAATTCGATAAACTCCCGGAATACGCCTTCACCTCCTTTTTTGGTCAGCCTGTGTTGAGCGAAGCGGTCCATGTAGGCCGGCGCACCGGCAGGAACCGCGCTGAACCCCACTTCCTTTAACAGATGAGCATCATTCAGATCATCACCGATATAGGCCACTTCCAACATGGAGATATCGAGCCCGGCAACAAGCTGACGGACGGCTTCAAGTTTGTTGATGACTCCCATTTTCAGAATGCCGATCCTGAGTTTTTGGGCCCGACGCCTGACGATCTCTGTATCCTCACCGGTGATGATCCCCACCGGTATGCCAAGCAACCGCAGGAACATGACCCCGGCGCTGTCGGTGGTACTGAACTTCTTCCATTCGTTGCCGGTCTGGTCATAATACATTCCCGCATCGGTCCAAACCCCGTCAATATCGGTTAATACGAGCTTGATCTTCATGATTGGTGAATTAATGTATAAAAATAAAGCCTGTTTTTGGATAGCCGCAAGCTGTTACCGGCTTTGTGAATAAAGAACAGATTCTATGATTATTTGTTCTTCCTGCCGGTCTGTCAGCCTTAAACTTAAAAAATTAATTTAAAATAGCTGCAGGTATGCTTTGGATTCTGACAAATCTGATTTATATTTGTGGGACATAAGGAACATATACCATATAACATGGAATTTAATCAGATATCAGTTAAGGCGATCACATTAGTTGATCAGGTTGAGGAGCAGATACTTAATTACATTGTTGAGAAAAGATTAACCTTAGGGAGCGATATTCCCTCGGAGCTGGCTCTTGCAGAGAGTTTAAGTGTGGGGCGTAATGTTGTTCGTGAAGCGCTGAGCCGCTTGCGGATGCTTGGCATTATTGAAAGCCGGAAGCATAAAGGAATGGTGTTGAGGGAACCGGATGTGATGAAATGCTTTTCGAAGGTCATCAATCCTTACTTGTTAAGTAAAGAGAGCATTCTTGATCTTCTTGATTTCCGGGTTTCTATTGAATCAGGAATATCAGAACTGATCATTGATAATATCACCGATGAAGATATCAGGGAGCTGGAGAGAATTGTTGAAAGGCATGTTTACCAGGAAGATATGAAACTGAAGGTGGAGAATGAAATTGAGTTTCATTCGAAATTGTACCGGATAACGGGTAATCGGGCTATCATTGATTTTCAGGAGATGGTTTTACCCTTATTTAACTATGTGAACGGGAGTTTTGAAGATTTTAAGTCGATCAACGAGAGGAATAAGGGTAAACTGGTTAAGCATGAAGACCTGCTTATTTATCTCAGAAACAGGGATGTAAAAGGGTACAGGAAAGCTATTTATAATCATTTAAAAGCGTATTCTGAATTTATCAGGCAGAGTAGGAACAGGACAAAGTAAAGAAGAGATTTTATTGATAACCCAAACGGGTTATCAAGACAGATAGTAGTTAAAAAGCAAATTATAAACGTATGAATTCAAAGCATTTTGAAGGTTTAGTAGCGGCCACATTTACACCGTTTCATTCGGATGGTTCTGTTCATCCGGAAATTATTCCGGCGTATGCCAGACAGTTAAAAGAAGATGGTGTGAAGGGCATATTTGTGTGCGGGTCATCTGGAGAGGGACTATTAATGGAAGCGGATGAAAGAAAAGCGATACTGGAAGCGTGGATGCCATTTTCGGACGAACAATTCAGGATCATCGCGCATGTGGGAAGCACGAGTGCGAAGACTTCGCGTGATCTGGCAAGGCATGCGGCTTCGGTTGGCGCTGACTCGGTGGGTTGCATGGGGCCGTGCTGTTTCCAGCCGAAGGATGCAAGGGGTTTGACAGACTACTGTACTGAAGTGGCATCTGCAGCACCTGACCTTCCTTTTTATTATTACCATATTCCCGGTACTTCGGGTGTCCATGTGAAGATGACTGAATTTTTGACAACTGCAGGAAAGGTAATTCCTAACCTGGCGGGAATAAAATATACCTGGCCCGATTTGATGGAAATGCTGGAGTGTGTTTCGATGGAAGATGGAAAATATGACATCCTTCATGGTCATGATGAAACGGTACTGGCGGGTTTCCTTTTCGGGGTCAAGGCAGCGATCGGGACCACCTATAATTTTTTAGCTCCTGTTTTTAATGAAATGATTGAGAAATTTCGGCAAAAGGATTTGGACGGAGCTCTTGAAATCCAGAAGAATGTCAATCGGCTGATCCGGATTATGCTTTCCTCGGGAAGCGCTATTTCCGGAGGGAAGGCGATGATGAAAATGAGGGGTATTGATTGTGGCCCATGCCGGTTACCGCTCCAAAACGTAACGAATGAAGGTTACAGGAAGATGGAGGCTGAATTGCGGGAGGGTGGCTACTTCAGTCTCATTCGTGTATGAGCAGAAGTATCGTCATATTGTTGTTGTTCCTGATCACGGGTTCGTGTTCGGAAGATAAAGACCGAAAGCTCCTGGCTGAAGATGCCCAGGAGTTTCTGGTCCATTCGCTTCATGATCGTGAAGGGTGGGTGAAAGTTCATGTGGCTGAGGAACTTCTGGAGTTGGGATATCGTGGTGAAATTAAGAAGCTGTTTTTGGATGAACTTAGTCAACAT
>JBDKTZ010000077.1:0-16681 GCA_039679975.1 Prolixibacteraceae bacterium | reverse complement strand
GCCTGGCCAGGAGGGAAGTTAACCCTGAAACCTGGCAGGTCGACAGGCAATTAGTGGATATTGACAGCCAGATTCATTTTTTATTACTTGTTTCGCCAGTCAATACTGACGGCGCATGGAAGGAATTTCAGAAGAGCCACTTTGGGAAACCTCCTGCTTTTCGTTACCGGATGTTGCCTATCGATCCGGAAATACTAAAGCGCAATTTATTTAATCTCCCAATTGAAAAGATCGAGGATCCGACACTGGGATTTCTGTTTCGGGATAAACGGAATGAAATTGATAAAATGCTGAATATGCTAAAATCAAGGAATACAGAAGATTTTCTATACAATGGGTTATTATTGTTTGGGACAGTACAGCCATGGTTGCTGGATGCGGCAAAGGAAATCGTTGAAAATTACCCGGTTTCAGATGCTTCTGCGAAAGAAGGCGGGGTCTTTTATAGTGCTGAAGAGTTTGCCACCCTGGCTAAACAGGAACTGGTTTATTTGCAGAAGCAGTGGCCGGGAGTCAGCAGCAGGATTGAAATCAAGGACAGTGTCACCGACTTGATGGTGAATAAAGGTATTCTCAGCATTCCGCTAAATGCCCGTATCCCTGTAGAGAGAGCTCATTCACTGATTCAGCACGAAATCGGAACGCACGTCCTGACCTATTACAATGGGAAAAATCAGCCTCTCCAGTTGCTCTGCAGCGGGGTTCCCGGTTACGAGGAGTTGCAGGAGGGAATAGCGGTTCTGACAGAATATCTTACATCAGGCTTGACTGTTTCACGGATGCAAATACTGGCAGCCCGGGTTATTGCAGTTGATTCCATGATCAGAGACCGGAATTTCATCACGACATTTGAATTGCTGACCGATGAATTCAACTTCAGTAAAGAGAAATCATTCTATATCACCACCCGGGTTTACCGGAGTGGCGGTTTTGCCAAAGATGCTGTTTATTTGAAAGGCCTGATCCGGCTGATTCAGTACCTGAAAGAAGGCAATCCGCTGGAATCCTTACTGATTGGTAAAATTCAACAGTCTTATCTTTCAGTTGTAGAAGAGCTTATTGTACGGAAGATATTGAAGCCGGCCGAGATACGACCCCGGTATCTGACTGATGAAACGGCTTTGCAGCGGCTGGCCGGTTTAAAGAATATAGAAAAAATCACAGATCTGGTAAATTGAACGTTATGAGAGTATGTATGGTCGTCAATAACATTAAAACGGAAGGTGATCATTATACGACTACCTTGCTGGCCCAGAAACTTCACAACCGGAAACACGATGTATTTTACATCGGTGTGGAAGACTTGTCCTATTATCCGGAAGGGTGTGTCGGAGGACGGGCCGTCCGGGCTGACCCCAAAACTTATCGTACGACTTCTTCCTATCTGGAGGCAGTAAAGTCGAATTATTCCAAAAAGCAAAAAATCACCACTGCTGATATTGATATTCTGTTTTTAAGGAACGATCCGGCGGAGGAAGATAAGTCGCGGGCATGGGCCCGTGTGGCCGGGATTTCATTCGGACAAATGGCCATTGAAAACGGCGTGATTGTTCTAAACGACGCCTATGGCCTTTCGCGGGCACTGAATAAAATGTATTTTCAGCAGTTTCCCAAGGACGTACGTCCCGAGACCCTGATCTCCAGAAATAAAATGGAAATTAATGACTTCTTTCTGGAAAACAGAGAGAACATCATTCTAAAACCTCTGTTTGGTTCAGGAGGTAAAAGCGTTTTCCAGGTGAATAAGGATAATGTTAAAAATCTCAATCAGATGATTGAAGCAATCAGCAGCGATGGCTACGTGGTGGCCCAGGAGTATTTGCCCGAATCAGAAAAAGGAGATACCCGGGTCTATCTGTTAAATGGAAATATGATGATGCATAAAGGAAAATATGCGGCGCTTCAGCGTGTTAATCCTTCAGGAGATATCCGCTCTAATTTGCACGTAGGTGGTACTGCACAGCCGGCAGTAGTCACTGACGAAATAGTACAGATCGCTTCTATCGTCCGACCCTATTTAATCAGGGACGGAATATTTTTTGCGGGACTCGATATTATTGGCTCGAAACTCATTGAAATAAATGTATTCAGTCCCGGAGGTTTTTACAGTGCATGCAGGCTTGAAAATATCGATTTTACCGAACTTATTATCCAATCCCTTCAGCATAAAATTTATTTGAAATCGGTTTATCAGGGTAAATTAACAAACAGCATACTGGCAATTCTTTAAAAACAACATGATGAAAAAGAAGGCAAGGTTTCCTAAACAGATCATTCATAATCATTATTTGGAATTCCGTTGCCTTCAATCCCATGTTTGGAAATAAACCTATTCAGTTTATTCTCGGTTTGGGTTACCGTTAATTTGTTCATGCCATTGCATCAACGTTTATTTTCTCTGCTATTTCTGTGAGTTTAAGATCTGTTTCTTTTTCTTCATCGAGGGTCTTTGACAGGGTTTTTGCCGCGCTTGTCATTTTCATCATTTGAAGATAACGCACAACCGTTCCGTATCCTGCAATTTCATAATGCTCTACCCGTTGAGCCGCTGCAATAAGACCCGCATCGTGTACAGCTTCATCCGCATTCTCTTTCATCATTTCAGAGCCTTCTCTGATGAGTCCTTTCATCGCTTTGCATTCCTCACCTTTTATTTCCACGTCTATTTCAGAAGCGACCTTTTCAAGTCTTTCAATTTGGGTCTCCGTCTGCTTCAGGTGACTTTCAAACGCCGCCTTTAAATTGGGGTTTTTTGCTGATTTCGCCATTTTAGGTAATGCTTCAGTCAATTGTTTTTCTGCGCTGTATAAATCCTGCAACTCATGCTCGAGGAGATCTTTGAGATTTTCCAGTTTACTCATAATATTTCAATTTTATAGTTTCTGATTACGTTTCCGGAAATATCATGCCATTCTGGAATAAGGGTTAGACAAATCTCGCTCGCTCCATGGACTGAGCTGTTTTACGGGATGCTAAGTATAAGGAAGGAAAGTCGCACTGATCCGGACAATTTTTCTACATGGTGAGCAAGATGTTCCCCATCACGGGTTGCCGGGAAAAAGTATGTTTATCAGAATTTCATTGCCCGGTCCATATCCCTCCGGGCATCTTGTTGCTTCAGGGTTTCACGTTTGTCATAGTTCTTTTTCCCCTTCGCAAGGCCAATTTCAAGCTTGGCAATGCCGCGGTCATTGAGAAACATCTTCAAGGGGATAATGGTCAGGCCGCTTTCTTTTGTTTTTTTCTGAAGTTTCTCCAGTTCTTTTTTTGTCAGCAAAAGCTTTCGGTCACGGCGTGCCTCATGGTTATTAATATTTCCAAAGTCATACTCGGAAATATTCATATTCACCACATAAAGCTCGCTTTGTGTAAACCGGCAGTATGCTTCAACAATACTGGCCTTGCTGTTCCTGATCGATTTGATCTCCGTGCCCATCAGTTGAATACCTGCAATAAACTTCTCCAGGATCTCGTATTCGAAGTAAGCCCGTTTATTTTTAATATTTATATCTTGTGATTTATGCGCCATAAGGGAAAAATAACTGAAATAGTTTCCAACAAGCAATATTTACCAGTCCAAAAATAAGAATAATCAGAAGAATTGCCAGGATTACATAGCGTGATTGATTTTCTACCGGGATTTCAAGCATGATTAGTGCTCCGATTGCGAAGAGGTAAAATCCGTACAAGCCGGCAATGCTTATAATGTACAATGCAGGGAATAACCCTGTTATAAATGATGCGAGTAAAAATGGAACAAACGTATACCCAACGACCAAACGGACGGATCGTCTGTCCGCAGCACCCCCGTAAGTTCTGAGCAGCGCCGATAAGACAGGCATCACAATTATAAATTGCAAAGAATAGCTGATAATTTCCCTGATTGCTCTGAAAAAAGCATATGACCAGAGGACTTCAAAATCACGAATCACTTCTCCAATAAAAACTGCCAGTCCGACCATCAGTAGCAAGGGAAGAAAGACACCGGAAACAACCTGATCCTGGTCCTTCAGACCTTGCTTTTCTGTCCAGAATTTTTTAGGTTCCAGAATAAGCTGTCTCAGTTCACGAAAGAGGGAAACATATCGTTGTTTAATGTCCATAATTTCTGGTTTTACGTTGTAAAAATACATTATTTTGCATATCCTGTCAAAGATTAATTATGGAACAAGGAAGATATCAATTGCTTGCGATTCTCGGTCCCACCGCTTCAGGAAAAACCGCTGTGGCGGCTCATGCTGCATACTCGTTTGATGGTGAGGTACTATCGGCTGATTCCCGGCAGGTATATCGGGGGATGAATTTGGGGACAGGGAAGGATTACGGCGATTATGAAATAAATGGTAAGAAAATCCCCTGTCATTTGATTGATCTGGTCGATGCCGGCTATCAGTATAACGTCTTTGAATATCAGAATGATTTTTTTAAAGCCTATGAAGATGTGGTTTCAAGGGGTAAGTTTCCCGTTTTATGCGGCGGAAGCGGTTTGTATCTGGAAGCGGTGCTTCGGAAGTATAAGCTGGTACAGGTGCCAAAGAACGACGAACTTCGTCAGTCATTGGCGGCTTGCAGTCTTGAAGAACTAATCGAAATCCTTAAAAGATACAAAACCACACTGCATAATAAAACAGACATTGATACGGAAAAAAGGGCACTTAGGGCTATTGAAATTGAGGATTATCTGACAAAGCATCCGGACACGGATACTTCAATGCCTGAAATCAATAGTTTGGTGGTCGGAGTCAGGTTTGATCGGCTTAGTCAGCGCAGAAGAATCAGCGAGCGCCTGAAACAACGACTTGATCAGGGGATGCTGGAAGAAGTGCATGGCTTACTGGACAAAGGATTAACTCCGGAACAATTGACCTATTATGGACTTGAATATAAATACCTGACATTGCACTTACAGGGAAAACTGAGTTATCGGGAAATGTTTTCTGAGCTGGAGACTGCTATTCATCAGTTTGCCAAACGACAAATGACCTGGTTCCGGAAAATGGAACGCCAGGGTACATTGATCGGCTGGCTTGATGGTTACATGTCGATGGAAGATAAACTTCAGCGTATCAGGGAATGGCTATTCTAACATTTTTTTCCGTTTGAGCACCTTAACGACAAGGTAGGCTATTGAAAGAACTGCAGAACAAATCAAAAAAGGAGTCAGTTCGATGGAATCACGATACAGCAAAAGGAGAAGCATTCCTTCAAAATAAATGAATAAAGAATTATACTCCTTGTTAATAACTTTCTTTACGTTGAAACGACGTCCGGCAAAAGCGTCTTTCATGCGATCCAGTCTGGGAATAAGAGCATTTGTCCGGTGAATATAGTCGGTGAACCGGCTTCCGAATTTATTAAACAGAAATGCCTCTTCTGCTTTGATAATCGCGATATAAATGAAAATAAAAAGCGGAAAGAAAATGAATGTAAACAGCATTGAGTTTGCGAATATTCCAAACCCCAGAAGGAGCAATAAGTTTCCCAGGTACATCGGATTGCGGCACACCTTATATATTCCTTCAGTGACCAATGTTTCCGCATGAATTTGACGGTTTACGCCCCCTCTTATAATGTAAACCAGTCCGATTGTGATGCTACGGATCAACATTCCCAGCGCAATGATGATACCCCCGATAATGCGGGCGGTTCCCAGGTCAGGAAATAATTCCAGGGAAGGAAGGAACAAGGCAGCATACATGATTGCAAAAAAATAATTCCGGTAATGGAAGAATAGATTTCCTAGTTTAACAAGCATAAATAAATCAGATGATGATGATGAATATGGTCTATTTGAGAGCAACTACTCCTGTAAAGTTATACCATTTGAAAAATGTTTCGCAGGTACTGAAACCGGCATCGGCAAGCATTTGCAGATCTTCACTTAATTTATATGGTATCAGAACATTTTCCAGGGCTTCACGTTTTTGAACTATTTCTGTTTCGTCATAGTCATTGCGGCGCTTCATGTCGTAATAATATTTAATAAACTGCCTGTTAAATTCATTGGTTTCAGCCAGTATTTTTTCAATAAGAATCAGGCATCCGCCCGGATTCAACTGGTTGTAAATGGAATTGATCAATTGTTGACGGTTAATAGGTCTTACGAATTGCAAAGTAAGGCAGAACACGACAACCGAAGCGTTTTCCAATGTTATTTTTTTGTTCAGGTCGGCAACCTGTAATTCAACAGCCCGGGTTACCCCGTTTGCTTCGAGATTTGCCTTGCATTTTGCAAGCATTTCGTTCGAGTTGTCAATGCCGACAAATTTAACGGATTCATCAAGAATGGGGTTAAGAGAGCGAAAAGTTGTTCCGGTTGAACATCCCAAATCGTATAGCGAAGTATTCGGCTTGGCATAGTCGCGAGCTATTTCTGACATCATTCGGTGCATTTCAAGATAAAAAGGAACCGAACGTACCACCATGTCATCAAATACATTAGCTACTGTCTTATCAAATTTGAAATCGGTCGATTTTTCAAATTTAGTCTTAAAAATTTTATCAGATTCCATAAATTAAAATTAAAGAACACAACCCAATTGCTCAATCCTGCAATTTCAGCGAGCAAAAATAACAATTAAATCATCTCTTTTTCAATATTGTTGATGTCAAATCAATTTACCGGATGCATATTATTGGCTAATGCGGCTTTGATAATGATCAGGCATGGCGTGGCCTCCAGTGTATCTTCGTACTGCTTAGGGTTACCAGATCAGTTTCCCGGATAATTGAAGACTGATAGTTGCCGTCACCTGTTTGCAGGCTTGAAACTGCGAGGGAGTCCCCCGCCAGTCCCTCTTTGAGGTAATTGACTTCGATCGTTTCCGGTTCGTACTGATTAAGAAAAATAATCCCAAAGTGATCGATTACCCGTTCTAATGCTTTCACGCTGTTAAAATGTTTATTAATATCCAGCTCACTGAAAAGTATAGGTGAGAAACTAAGGTGTTCCGCATTTTTGTATGGGCGTAGTCGTTCAGGTTCACGGCATGCACTCGTTCCGGCATAACGGGGAAATGTATGAATGTATTCCTTGAGTAAAATTATCTTTTTTGTATGAATGTCCAGGATCAGCCAGGCTGTATTTGCACGCAGCACGACTTCCCCGTTTTCATCTTCGATAATGAATTCACGGTAGGCATACATACCGTCAGTTCCCGCGGGCCAGGTATGAATGGTAATTTGGTTTTGCCATGAAGGGTACTTTTCAATGATTATATACATCCGTGACAATACCCAAAACATATGATGGTTTTGGAGCTGATCATATCCCCATTCCATGACCTGAGCATGCGCCCATGCAGCCTCGAGCATAAAATTAAATAATGAACAAACCGATGCTTTACCATACTGGTCAGTATGGTAAGATTGGATGTTAATTTTTTGAGTGTATTTTTCCATTATTGATCTTATTTTCTGTAAACCTTTCGACAAAAGTATTGTTCAGCTTTGAAAATAAAGAAGCTTTCACGACTTTTGCGAAAAATTTTCTTAATGGCCAAAATTATTATTAAGACCGATGAACAAATTGAAGGTATCAGGCAAAGCAGCAAACTTGCCGGCAGTGCCTTGATAATGATCGAAGAATATGTTAAAGAAGGGGTGAACACCGAATATCTGGATCGTATTATTAATGAATATATTCTTGATCATGGAGCTGTTTCCGCTACGCTTGGGTATAACGGATATCCCAAAACTTCATGTATTTCATTGAATGAAGTTGTTTGTCATGGTATTCCCAGTCCCGATGTAGTGTTGAAGGAAGGGGATATCTTGAATATCGACATTACCACAATTCTGAATGGTTATTATGGTGATACCAGCAAAATGTTCCGGGTGGGTCAAATTTCACCTGCCGCTGAAAGACTGATCAAGGTAACCAAACATTGCCTCAATTTAGGTATTCAACAGGTCAGGCCTGGCAACTATTTCGGAAATATCGGTTTTGTGATTGGCCGTTATGCAAAAGCGCAACAATTCAGTGTGGTGTATGAATATTGCGGGCATGGTGTTGGGATTAATTTTCATGAAGAACCGCAGGTCGATCATATTGCAAGACGGAATTCAGGAGCGATCATGCAACCGGGAATGACATTTACGATTGAACCCATGATCAATGAGGGTAAACCGACCACGCGCATCGACAGGTTTGACGGATGGACTTCCCGGACCAGTGATGGCAGGCTTTCTGCACAATTTGAGCATACTATTTTGGTTACTGAAGAAGGCTACGAGGTCTTGTCCGATGTCACAGGTGAATACAACTGAGCATCTTCCGGCTGCGTTACTTTCCGGAAACTTCTACATCGCAAATCGATAAAAATAGTGTATATTAGCTATTTATAAAATCTACAGTGAAACTGAAAGAGTTTATCAAACAATTAATTTTTAGTGCAGACAACCATTCTTATAAGGGAATTGAAGAAAAGAAAAAAGGCATCCTGTTGAATTTGTTTTTTAACTTCTATTTCCTGGTTATATTAGGATTTCTTATTTATAATCTTGTCAGCGCAAACACGTTTTATCTCTGTGTTACCTCACTGACTTTTTTCTGCGGTTTATTGCTGTATTATTTTTTTCGCGCAAAACAAATATTACATCCTGTCGCGGGTATTTTTGTGATTACAATCACAGCTCTTGTTACACTTCTGGTATTAACAGGCGGGGTCAGTAATACCGCCCTCGTTTTTTCTTTGTTGATACCTGTGCCGGCAATTCTGCTTCTTGGCAAACGCGATGGTCTGATTGTACTTGCTGTTTTTCTTGTGCTGAATATTCTGGCCTTCGTTTTTCTTCACAACAAGCCCTGGTTCCCTGATTACGACCCCCATTTGGCAGGTCGCACGGCCATTGTTTTCGTGTTGATTTCACTTATTGCTTACGCCAATGAATATGTATTCGGTGTTCTCTATCAAGGACTTGAAAGACTTTCAAATTCGCTGAAAATCAGCCAGCATCGGTATAAAACATTGGCGGTCAACAAAGAAAAGTTTGTGTCATTAGTCTCACACAGCTTGGGAGATCATATTGGAAAATTTGCCGATATGGCGACTTTATTACACGATGGATATTATGAATTAAGTGAACCCAAAAGAAGACAGCTAATCAAAAAACTGGCAACGCTTTCGCGTCAAAACCAGAAGCTTTTGTATGATTTGCAAAAATGGGCTACTGTGCAAAGTGATACTATTCCTTTTGCACCAAAACCCGTTAAACTTGAAAAAATTTACAGGGAAGTCATCGAACTGTATAACCCCTTGATAGAAGAAAAGAAATTGTCTTTCTTTTTAAAGATGAAAAGCAATTCGGAGGTCTTTGCCGACGACAATATGGTTGGGGCCATACTCAGGGGGTTGGTATCGAATGCCATTAAATTTTCATTTCCTGAAGGAGAGGTAAAAATATCGGCCAGGGAGGACAGGGATAAAATGGTCATCGTTGTGTCTGATAAGGGTGTAGGAATGTCTGACGAAGACCTGATGAGGGTGAATGCGTCCTTTTCTTTTTCCACTGAAGGAACCTGGATGGAAAGTGGTACGGGCATCGGGTTGATACTGGTCAAAGAATTCCTGCAAAAACATCAGTGTGATTTTCATGTGGAAAGCCGTAAAGGAGAAGGAACAGAAGTAACCTTTACGCTACCGCTGGCAGAATAATGTTCGACCATCTGCTCTTTCTTCTTTATCTTTGCAAATAAAAAAACGATGTCATTAATCATTGAAGAAAAGGATCTGGAAAAATTTATTATGGTCGGCGACCGCGTCCTTGTTAAACCAAAAAGTCCTATAAATCAGACGCAGTCGGGCCTCTATTTGCCGCCAACAGTTCAGGAAAATGAGAAAGTCCAGAGCGGATATGTTGTGAAGGCAGGACCCGGTTATCCCATCCCGACTGTGACCGGTGAAGATGAGCTTTGGAAAGAGAATAAGGATGAGGTCAAATATATTCCGCTTCAGGCTAAAGCAGGAGATCTCGCTGTTTACATGAGTAAAAGCGGCGTTGAAATTGAATTTAATAAAGAAAGATATGTGATTATTCCGCATTCGGCTATTTTTATGATTATTCGGGATGAAGATTTGATGAAATAGTAACGGATTGAAATTTTTGGTGCGGTTTTAGAAGCTAAAATTTACGATTTGTAAAATTTTTATATCTATTATTTTCAATTTATAACGGAAAATGAACATCTTAAATTTTTTTTAATAACTTGTGGGCGTATTTTTACAGATAGGAAATCGAGTAATTTTTAAATTTGAAATGATGAATCCACAAGCAGAAGAATTAAACAAGATTATTCGCGAGAATAACCCGGTAGTATATGACTTGCTTTCGGAGAGGGGAAAAAATATTTTCTTTCCTAAGAAGGGAATACTTGGACAGACAGCTGATGCGAAAGGTACCCGGATAAATGCGACTATTGGCGCCGCTATTGAGGATAATGGTTCACCCATGAGGCTTGAGAGTATCGCCGGGAATGTCAGGCTTGATCCTTCAATGGTTTTTCCGTATGCTCCCAGCTTTGGTCGACCGGATATCCGGGCGAGGTGGAAGAATATGATCTATCAGAAGAATCCTCGTCTCGGAAATAAGGTGATCAGTTTGCCCGTTGTAACTAATGCACTGACCCATGGCGTAAGTATGGCGGGTTATCTGTTTGCTGATCCTGGTGATCAGGTCATTGTATCTGATCTGTTTTGGGGAAATTATAATTTGATCATCACGCATGCATATGGCGCTGAACTCAGGAAACATCATTTTCTGAAGGGTGATCGTCTGGATATGGAAGCTTTTAAAACAACTCTGGAAGATGGCGGGCCGGGTAAGAAGATCCTGATCCTCAATTTTCCGAATAATCCGACCGGTTATTCCCCGACGGTGGAAGAGGCCAAAGTGATCGCTTCTGTCATAAAAGAGGAGGCAGATAGAGGAAGCAAAATCGTTGTTTTTGTTGATGATGCTTATTTTGGACTGGTGTATGAAGATGGAATTGAAACACAAAGTATCTTCACCTTTTTGGCCGATCTGCACGAAAATGTATTGGCTGTAAAAATTGACGGTCCAACCAAGGAAGATTACGTGTGGGGCTTTCGTGTTGGATTCATCACTTATGGAATAAAGGGGGGTGTGCCGGAAATGTATACTGCGTTGGAAGCAAAGACAGCGGGTGCTGTACGCGGAAATATTTCCAATGCTGCCAATATCTCCCAATCCTTGTTGCTGCGGGCGTTCGAAGATCCTGATTATCAGGCACAAAAAGAAGCCAAATTCCGGATCATGAAAGAACGGTATCTGGCGGTTAAGGAAGTGCTGAAGAACGAAAAATTCAAGGACGTATTTACTGCCCTGCCTTATAATTCAGGTTATTTCATGTGTGTTCAGTTGGCTAAAGGATTGGATGGAGAACAACTTCGTAAATTGCTGATCGAAAAATACAGTATAGGGATCATTAATCTTAATAATGTGATCCGGGTTGCTTTTGCGGCTGTTGCTGCAAATGATATTCCGGAGTTATTTGAGGGTATCTATAGGGCTTGCAGAGATTTGCAAAATTGATTTTTATTCGCCGGGGACTTTTCCTGAAGTTTCCCGCCTATAGGATCAGGATTGTTGTTGCAGGTGGTAAACCATAAAAAATAAAACCACGGCAATCCCGATGAGAGCGATATTTACAGGTTTCGTCCATTTGGATTGTCTCCATTCCAGCAGGAATGAAGCCAGCCCAAGAATTCCGGTTAAAACCAGACCGTAAAAATAAGTCAGCGTTTTGGCTTCTGTCGGTATTTTCCCTTGCGGCAACACATCTGGTACGCTAATAAGCTTGCCAAGAATGATCCATAACGATAAAGTACCCACCAGAAAGAAAAGTAATAGTCCGGCTTGCAGAATTCTTTTTTTCTGTTCAATCCACGAAAAAATAATCAGGATTATTGCCAGAAAAAGCATCCATTGTGAACTAGTTGTCAACGCGAGGAATATATGCCGGTCCATTTTTTGTTTTTCACAAATGTGTTAATTTTTTGGTAAAGTAAAAAACACATGGCATACTAATGATTTGTTTATTTTTGAAACTTCATTGTTTGTTTTTTGTTTGTGTGCTCACAACCTGCTACTCGTGATTATTTGGAAATTTTCATAAATAAGAGAATATGAAGGAGCTTGATATAAATCCCGGAGCGAAAGGATTGATCTTTGATCTGGATGGAACAATCGCGGATACGATGCCGATTCACTACATTGCATGGAGAAATGCTGCGGCCCGATACGGAATCGATTTTACTGTGGATCTGTTTGCCCAGCTTGCAGGCATACCGCTCTATCCAACTGTGGAGAGGCTGAATAAACTATTTGGCAAAGATATCGATCCAAAAGAAATGGGTGATGCCAAGGAAATGGAATATGAGCATAATATGGACAAAATTGTGCCGATTGAGCCGGTTATCGCGCTGATAAAGAAATATCACAGTCGATTACCGATGGCGGTGGGAACCGGAGGTTTGAAAAGGCTTGCCTGGAAAACGCTCGAAATTGTACATGTTGACCGATATATCGACATTGTGGTATCGTCGGAGGATGTCAGGCATTATAAGCCACATCCTGAAACTTTTTTGCGTTGCGCGGAACTTATGGGGGTAGAGCCTGCAGCCTGCCAGGTGTTTGAAGACGGCATGCTGGGGATCCAGGCTGCCAAAGAAGGAGGAATGATGGTGACGGATGTAACGGCATACTATGAAGTGACCATTGGTAAGGGCGTTTACGAAGGGTAAACAAAAACGGAGAATACTATTGTCTTGATACTTAATACTTGTATCTTTTATGGAATTCAAAGTTGTTGCACCATATTCCCCCATGGGTGATCAGCCTGAAGCGATCATCCAACTGGCAGAGGGGATTGAACAGGGGGTCCGGTTTCAGACTCTGCTTGGAGTAACCGGTTCAGGGAAAACCTTCACGATGGCTAATGTCATCGAAAAAGTGCAGCGACCCACCCTGATCCTCAGCCATAATAAAACACTTGCCGCCCAGTTGTACGGTGAAATGAAACAGTTTTTCCCCAATAATGCGGTGGAGTATTTCGTTTCCTATTATGATTATTATCAGCCGGAGGCATATATTCCCACTACCGACACTTATATTGAGAAGGACCTTTCCATCAATAAAGATATTGAAAAAATGCGTCTTAGTACCACGTCTGCTCTTCTCTCGGGACGAAGGGATGTGATTGTGGTTTCGTCGGTTTCCTGCCTGTATGGTATCGGGAATCCGGAGGATTTTCATGCCAATGTCACGGAAGTTAAAGTGGGGCAGGTAATTAACAGGAATCAATTGCTTCATCGATTGGTGGACGCGTTGTATTCGAGGAATGAAGTGGATTTTCAGCGGGGTAATTTCAGGGTGAAAGGAGATACAGTCGATATTTTTCTGGCTCACGATGACATTGGTGTCAGATTGGTTTTCTGGGGAGATGAAATTGAGGAAATATATAGTTTTGATCCCGTTGATGGTGGGACAATTAAGCAAATGGATCATGCAGTGATTTACCCCGCCAATATTTTTGTGACCACAAAAAGCCGGATGATGTCGGCCATTCATCAGATTCAGGATGATCTGGTAAAGCAGATTGATTTTTTCCGCGAGATCGGCAAGCCTCTGGAGGCTAAACGAATTGAGGAGCGGGTAGAATATGACATGGAAATGATGCGGGAACTGGGTTACTGTCCGGGTATCGAGAATTATTCACGCTATTTCGACGGCCGGCAGGCTGGTACGCGGCCATTCTGCCTTTTGGATTATTTCCCGAACGATTTCATGACCATTATTGATGAGAGCCATGTGACAATTCCCCAGATCAGAGCCATGTATGGCGGAGACCATTCCCGCAAGATCAACCTGGTCGAGTTTGGCTTCAGGCTCCCTGCTGCGATTGACAACCGTCCTTTGAAATTTGAAGAATTTGGAGAAGTTGTAAACCAGGTAATGTTTGTCAGCGCAACTCCGGCTGATTATGAACTGGAATTGTCGGAGGGCGTTTACGTGGAACAGGTGATCCGGCCTACCGGCTTACTTGATCCGGTGATCGAGGTTCGACCTTCAACGAATCAGATCGATGATCTGATCAATGAAATTCATAAACGCATTGATCAGAATGAACGTGTACTTGTCACCACTCTCACCAAACGGATGGCCGAAGAGCTAAGCCGGTACCTGGGCAACATGGGTATAAAGACCCGGTATATCCATTCGGATATTGAGACGATGGAACGAATCGAGATTATGGAAGATCTGCGTAAAGGGATTTTTCATGTTTTGGTAGGAATTAACCTGTTGAGAGAGGGCCTTGATTTACCGGAAGTATCTTTGGTTGCTATTATTGACGCCGATAAGGAAGGGTTTTTACGTTCCGAGCGTTCGCTGACGCAAACTGCAGGGCGGGCTGCCCGTAATTTGAACGGCACTGTGATCATGTATGCCGATAAAATCACCGACTCCATGCAAAAAACAATTGATTCTACCAATTATCGTCGCACAAAGCAAATAAAATTCAACGAAGAAAACGGGATCACTCCGCAACAAATCATAAAGCCAACCAGAGAAATCATTGGCTATGAATTCCGGAGCAACAAGGCACAACCTTATCCGGATGATTCCGTTCGTCCGGATATCGCTGCAGACCCGGTTGTTCAGTATATGAATGCTGATGCCCTGCAAAAGGCCATCCTTAAAACAAAAAAAGAAATGGAAGCTGCAGCAAAGGAACTTGATTTTATTGAAGCTGCCCGACTACGCGATGATATGTATCGTCTCCAGGAAATTCTAAAGAAAAAGAAATAGACTTATGTTCTTTTAAAAAAAATCATACCTGATATTCTTTTTTTATTCAATATTATTTTATTTTTAAATTTTTAAAGAGGGAAATTTCCAGATCTGTTAGACTATAGGTCAACGGATTGATTAATAGGGAGAAAGATATAGCTTAAATCATGGGGTATGAGTGTACTATCATTCGTTGAAAGGGAAGAAGATGACAGCCGGGATGTTATTGAACTGGTGAGTTGTGCGTCGAACGGGGATAATTGTTCAGAACTTAGGCCGGAAATCAACCGGTTATTGCGGTCAGCCCGTAAAAGCAGGATAAATAAGGAATACCGTAAAGCGATCGATGAGATTGCTGAGGCTTATTATTTAACAGATCATAATACGAAAGATAGTTGCCAGGGGTGTATCGGGCTTTTCAGAGAAACAATGATCAACTCAATGACATTGATTAACATTGAGTTAAAGAAAATGTCGTCCGGATTTTTTCGGGACAAACGTTATCTGGAAGTTTACTTGTTTTCATCCCAAAAACTGAATGAATTAACAAGTCATAACCTGGCAAAGAAATCAGGAAACTAATTTTTTTTTCTACGTTAAATTTTCTTGCATATCGCTATAATTTTTGAATTATGGGGATGGTATGATCTGTTTCTGTCTACTTTTGCGCCTTCAAAATATGTTGCCTGACATCATTCACGGGGATGATCATAATTTCAGCAACGTGAAATCTCATGAGACCATTAAAGACAGAGTAATTTATGAATCACATTTTTTATCCGAAATTGTTGAGTGTTCTGAGACAAGGATACTCGAAACAACAATTTACTAAAGACACTTTTGCCGGTGTGATTGTTGGCATTGTCGCACTGCCTCTGGCTATTGCTTTTGCCGTTGCCTCGGGGGTTTCCCCTGAAAAAGGGTTGATCACCGCGGTTGTGGCAGGATTGATTATTTCGCTTCTGGGAGGAAGCCGCGTACAGATTGGTGGGCCCACAGGAGCGTTCATTGTCATTGTTTTTGGGATTGTTCAGACCTATGGCTTAAATGGCCTGCTTATCTCCACTATTCTGGCAGGGGTTATTCTGATCATTCTGGGATTATTAAAACTCGGATCTCTTTTAAAATTCATTCCTCATCCTTTGATTGTCGGATTTACAAGTGGTATTGCGTTGACTATTTTCAGCACACAGATCAATGATGCCCTGGGAATGGGGATTGAAAAGGTGCCTTCTGAATTCGTCGATAAATGGTCTGCCTATTTCTCTCACTTGAAAGATGTTAATCCGGTAGCGATTGTTGTCACTCTTGTAACCATCGTGATCAGTGTAGGGTTTAAGAAAGTGACGACCAAAATACCCGGTTCATTTATTGCCATCCTTTCAGTGACCGCGGCCGCCCGGATTTTTGAGCTGCCGATTGCGACGATAGAATCGGTTTTTGGTGACATTCCGCAAACCATCAGCCTCACATTTCCATCCATCGATCTTTCTCAAATGCACGTCTATTTTGCCCCTGCGCTCACTATTGCTTTGCTTGGCGGGATTGAGTCTTTACTCTCAGCGGTTGTGGCAGATGGTATGATTAGTGGAAATCACAGGTCAAATACCGAGTTAATCGCACAAGGAGTAGCGAATGTTGTTACTCCGTTTTTCGGCGGTATTCCGGCAACAGGGGCTATTGCCCGTACGGCCACCAATGTGAAAAACGGCGGACGTACACCTGTAGCCGGAATTGTCCATGCAGTTACTCTTCTTTTTATCATGCTTTTCTTCGGTCAGTGGGCCAAGCTGATCCCAATGGCTTGTCTGGCAGGTATCCTGATTGTCGTGGCATATAACATGAGTGAATGGTACTCATTTGTGACCAT
>JBDKTZ010000056.1:0-4349 GCA_039679975.1 Prolixibacteraceae bacterium | reverse complement strand
GTCGGTGGTGAAACTGAATTCCGGAAGTACGTTGACTTATCCATCCGCTTTTGAATCGAATAGCAGAAGTGTTAAACTGGAAGGAGAAGGGTTTTTCACAGTCAGTAAAGATTCTGAACGGCCGTTTTATGTCAATACCACCAATATCTCCGTCAAAGTATTAGGAACAGTCTTCAACGTTAAATCGTATCCCGATGAGAATTTGATTGAAACAACCCTCCTCTCGGGTTCCGTTGAGATTTATGGTAAATCCAAATCCACGGGAAATTCATCGGATGAGCAACCTGTTGCCGTGTTAAATCCAAATGAAAGAGCAATCTGGTATAACGACGGGCAGGGAAAATCAGGTAAACAATTTCAAACGGCTAATCTTGTTGTAGAAAAGCTCAATGATGCAGGGATTTATATTGCGTGGAAAGACAATATCCTGAAATTTGATAATGAGAAGTTTGGAAGCATTGTCCGAAAATTGGAACGATGGTATGGCGTTGAGATTGAACTAAAATACCCGGGAATTGCCAATGAACAATTCTCCGGACAATTCGATCGCGAAACCATTGAGCAAGCGCTGACTGCCATGACTTTTACGGAGCCTTTTTCCTATTCCATCAACAAGAATAAAGTGACCATTTATAAGAAATAAACAACCTTAAAAAAAGAATGCCTATGCCGATTTAAGTCTTAGAGTGCAAAAAGAAACGGGAAATGAGGCCTAATTCAAATCCCGGTTCCAATGAAAATAAATTTTAAATTAAATCTTTACAAATTTATGAAAAAACATCAAATTAATTGCAGGGACAGGATTTTTTTCTGTCTCAGGAGAACTTGTTTGCTTATGAAATTGACGCTGTTTTTTATTTGTGTGAGCTTGTTTCAGGTTTCAGCGAATGTTTATTCCCAGACACAACGATTATCGATCAGACTGCAAAATGCTTCTATTAAAGAAGTACTGAACGAAATTGAAGAAAGGTCGGATATTAAATTCCTGTATAAAGATAAATCGATTGAAAACAAGCAGGTGAGTATTGATGCTCAGAATAAACCTTTGGATGAAATTCTGGATGCTGTTTTGAAGGAGACCGGGAACAGTTACCGGATCATGGACAACAATTTGATCATTATCAGCCCGGGAAATACCTTGCAGTCTGATTTTAATATAAAAGGAAAAGCCACTGATTCGTCCGGCTTGCCTCTGCCGGGAGTGAGTGTAGTGATAAAAGGTACCAGCAGGGGAGTGATTACGGCAGCCGACGGGAGTTATTTTCTTCCCAATGTGCCTGGCGATGCCGTATTGGTTTTCTCGTTTGTAGGTATGAGAACCCAGGAAATTGCAGCTGCCGGTAAAACCAGTATTGATGTTCAGTTAGAAGACGAATTGGTGGATATTGAGGAGGTTGTAGCGATCGGTTATATCTCACAAAAGAAGACTCTTTTAACCGGCTCCGTTGAGAAAATTACTGTTTCGGAGGAATTGAAGAATATCCCGACCGTTTCGGCCGGTACTATTTTGTCCGGCTCCATGTCAGGTGTCAGTGTCAGCACCCCCAAAGGTATTCCTGGTGTTAATCCGGATATATCAATTCGCACTGGTTCATCCTGGAATAGTCAGCCTGTCACTTATGTGATTGACGGGATCATTCGTGAGAGTGCCGATTTCAATAATTTGAGTCCGAATGAGATTGAAGACATAACCGTTCTGAAAGATGCGGCATCGGCTGCTGTTTACGGATCACGTTCTGCAGGAGGTGTAATTCTTGTGACCACGAAAAGAGGTAAATCAGGTAAACCTGAATTTAATTATTCATTTAATTGGGGAGTTGACACCCGCTCAAAAAATGTTGAATTGACAAGTGCAGTGCAGGCCGGTGAGATTTTTAATAAGGTGAACGGAGCCGATTGGTGGGCATGGTCGGATGAGGAGCTGGAGCATTACAGAAATATTAGTAACGGTTGGGGTTACGATCAACTCGATGCCGTTTGGCGTGATCCATCCATTCAGACACATAATTTTAGCGTGTCAGGTGGTTCGGAGAAGGTGAAGTATTTTGCCGGTGCCTCGTATGTTGATCAGAAGGGTTTTTTGGAACCGCTTACGTTTAAAAAATATAATTTTCGACTGAACACAACAATCGACCTCACCCAAAATTTTCAGGTATTTGCCGGTATGAGCCTGATAAACAGCAAAAGAGGTAATTTAATATGGGAAGGAGAGGAAGCCCTTTACCGGAAATTGCTGGTCTGGCAGCCCGATCAGCCGGTTTATACCGACGGCGGACAGTATGTCGATTACGGATGGATCGCCAATGTCGGAGCCATGACCAGGGGAGACGGCGGTTATAACAGAACGCAGTACCTGAATCCCGAAATCAATATAAACGCAACGTATAACGTTCCGTTTTTAAAAGGATTGAGTCTCAAAGGCGCATATGGTACAAATTGGTCATACGAACAATATTCCGGATTTTATAAAAACTATCCGATGATGGTTATGAAGCGGGAAGGAAGTGGCAACCACATTATTCACACTGATGACGAATCGATTCTCAGTACAAAAATGTCCAGTTGGCAGGGAAAGAATGCCATTGAAAAAGAAGTGACCTGGGGGCATGATTACCAGATGAACTTTCAGGCCAGTTATAAGCAGACGTTTGACAAACACGCTGTGCAGGGAGCACTTGTTTATGAAAAAGCAGAAATTGACGGCGCTTCGGTTTACGGCGGACGTGAGACTTTCCCGGTTTATCTGACCGATCAGTTCTGGGCAGCCAGCGGCGCCCGCGCGGATACATGGGGTGGCGGTGATGCTTATCTTAAAACCGGACGTGTTTCCTATATCGGACAATTTAACTATACGTATGCCGGTAAATATTTGGTTGATTTCTCGTTTCGCGAAGACGGATCGATGAAATTTGCTCCCGGTCAACGGTGGGGATTCTTCCCTGCAGGCGCGATTGGATGGGTTCTCTCGGAAGAGCCATTCTTTAAGAAAGGTGCAGTTTCTTTTTTAAAGTTTCGTTTTTCGGCAGGTTTAACCGGAAATGACGCTGTAGGTGGCTGGCAGTGGCAGGAATCGTACAGCCTGGGGAACTCAGCCTATCTCGGAACCTCGCCTTCCCCCTATGTAGGAATTAAATACGGCTCAGTGGTTAATCCCGGTCTGACCTGGGAAAAATCCCTGACCTACAACGGGGGCATCGATATGAACTTTGGCAGGAACTGGAATGCTTCAGCAGACTATTGGTTTAGAAAATCCTATGATATCCTTGGAGCACGGGTTGCTTCAGTCCCCACAACATTCAGCTTGTCTTTACCCGATGAAAATTACGGAGAGATTAATGCCCAGGGGTTTGATCTCAGCGTGGGATACAGGAAACAAACGCCTGATTTTACTTATTACGGTAACTTCAATATTTCATATGGGTGGAACAAGGTCATTCAGAAAGACTATGCTGAGAACGCACAACCTATAGATATCGAAGAGGGCAAATCGAGAACATATATTCAAGGTTATGAGTTTGATCAGATCATAAGGACACAGGAGCAACTGGAAGCATTTAATACCGCTCACCCCGGATATAAAATCGGTGGGTTATCTCCCGAGTTAGGCATGATGGTTTATAAGGATCTTTCCGGTCCTGACGGGACTCCAGACAATATTATCAATTCATGGGACAGGGTGATCCTTAACAAGAGCAACTTTCCAATCATCTACGGACTCAAACTGGGTGGATCGTGGAAAGGATTCTCCCTTGAAACGATGTTTAACGGGAAACTAAAACAACAAAAATCTTTCCGTGACCTGGCTGGCGGTGTTGAATGGAACCGGATGTGGCGCAAGTGGTACACCGATAGCTGGACACCGGAAACTCCTGATACATCGCTTCCTAAAAGGATTTCGGCCAACTCCTCCAATACGTATGATACTTCTTCCGGGTTTTGGTATGAGGATGCCAGTTTTATCCGCCTGAAGTATATCAATTTTGGTTACACGTTACCCAAGATGTTCTTTGGCAGCGTTGTCGATAAGGTACGGGTCTATTTCGCAGGAAGCAATCTGTTTGTGCTAAGCAACTTTAAACACTATGACCCTGAATTAGGCGGAGGAACAGAGTTTCCCATCATGCGGACATTCAACTTCGGGCTGGATGTGAAATTCTGATTATTAATTGAAAAAAACAGTAAATGATGAAAACAACACGAAAACATTATAGGCTCTTGTTTTTAGGTATTTTGACAATGATTGGTTCTTCCTGTTCTGATCTGGATTATACAAATACCCAGGTTATTTCGCCTGAAAATGTTTGGAAAGACAAAACGATGATCTCGGCCTACCTGAATGATATTCATGG
>JBDKTZ010000606.1:0-3463 GCA_039679975.1 Prolixibacteraceae bacterium | reverse complement strand
TCGGAAGAGACGGAAAGTTTGGCACAACTCGTTGAATATATCACAGAAAAACCAGGAAACAGGCTTGAACGAATACACGATTTTCAGCAGATCCGGGAAAAAACATTCCCTACCCGGCGCGCATTGGTGAGTTTTGCCAAACGACTGAGTTTTGACCTGCATGGAAATCACTTTTTCGATAACGAACGTACTGAACTCCTGACGTGGATTAATCGTTTCGAAAAGCGGAGCTTCAATTTTTATAACCGGCAGCTTTACCGTGAAGGCAACGACTCGGCATTGAAAGTAAAGGCTGTTGCGGCTACTTACGATCGGTATGCGACCGAGGTAAACGGGTCTGAAATTATTAATCGTAATTTTGATGTCCTTTTTCATAAATATCCTAATCTGGTGACCTTTGGAGAGGACACCGGCAAACTAGGAGGAGTTAACCAGGGGATGAAGGGGATGCAGGACAAATATGGCATTGATCGCGTTTCGGATACGGGCATCCGTGAAGCGACCATTATTGGTCAGGGAATAGGCCTGGCTTTGCGCGGATTCAGACCGGTTGCCGAAATCCAGTACCTCGATTACCTGATGTACGGTCTGGCTACCCTGAGCGACGACCTCGCCTCTATGCAGTACAGAACCATTGGCCGACAGGCTGCTCCGCTGATTATTCGCACCCGCGGCCATCAGCTCCAGGGAATTTGGCATGCCGGTTCACCCATGCAAATGCTGCTGGGATCACTGCGCGGAATTTATCTCTGCGTACCACGCGACATGACCAGGCTGCGGGCTTCTATAATACCCTGCTCGAAGCCAATGATCCGGCCCTGGTCATTGAACCGTTGAAAGGTTATAACGTCAGGGAAAAACTTCCTTCGAATCCGGGTGAATTCAAAATACCTTTGGGTATACCCGAAATAATGGAAGAGGGAACCGATGTGACGCTGGTTACCTATGGATGGAATGTTCACCACGCTGTGAAAGCGGCAGCCCTGCTGAAAACAAAAGGAATATTGGTTGAAGTGATCGATGTACAAACCCTGATGCCTTTTGATGTGAACCATATGATCGTGGAATCGGTAAAAAAGACGGGCAAGCTGATCTTCATGGACGAAGATGTACCCGGAGGGGGAACAGCCTACATGATGCAGAAAGTTCTGGAGGAGCAAAAGGCTTTTAATTTTCTGGATACCGCCCCGCGAACCGTCTCCGCCATGGAGCATCGTCCGGCGTATGGCATTGATGGTGAATACTTTTCTAAACCCAATGTCGAACGAATCTTTGAATCCGTTTATCAGGTGATGTATGAAACGGATACAAGAAAGTTTCCTCCGCTTGGAGAAAGCTATTCGTAAAAATTTGTTAATGCCGGGAAATTTAGGTTATCTTTTGCCATCTTTTTTCCATAATAAATGGCTAAACTTGCATAATTGCCCTTTAGGGGAGCAGATGACGACTTAAATCAACCTGGCATTTTAAATGAAAAAACCTATTTATCTCTTTCGTGCAGGTTTGCTGTGCATGATAACACTCACCTTCGCCTGTCAGCGTTCAGAAGGTCCCAAGAAAAGAAATAACAGTCAGGAAATTCTTGTCGCAGAGGGTTTTGTGGCATTCCCCGGACACTTTGAGAACAAAATGACGATAACAGCTAACTTGTTGCCTGTCGAATCGGTAGCGATTAAAACTCCGGTGGCCGGCACCGTACTGGCTATTCATTTCAACGAAGGACAATCTGTCAGACAAGGGCAACCTCTGGTACAAATAGACGACCGGGTATGGAAAGCCCAGATTAAAGGACTGAAAGCGCAGCTTTTGGCAGCCGGCGAAGAATTGAAGCGGAAAGAAGCGCTCTTTTCAGCCGAAGGTGCCAGTCAGGAAGAAGTGGAAACGATCCGGTCAAACGTTCAGCAACTGGAGGCCCGCATCGAAGAATTATCCGTTTATGTCGCTCTTGCTGAAGTTCCCGCTCCGTTTAGCGGACGGGTCGGCATGCGCGATTTCAGTGTGGGAGCTTACCTTTCACAGGGGCAAACCATCACAGAAATAGCCCAATCGGACCGGCTGAAGGTTGACTTCAATCTGCCGGGACGTTATGTCAGCCAATTATCCACGGGAAAAGAAGTGACCGTCATTGCCAACGGGGATTCACTGAAAGCTCCGATATATGCCATCAACCCTGTGGTGGATGAAAATGCCCGAACGATTCAGGTAAGAGCTATGCTGAATAACCCAAAGAGATGGCTGCCTGGCGATTTTGCAGAGGTTTCACTGATACTCGATGTTCATGATTCGGCGATGGTAATTCCCACTGAACTGATCGTTCCCGAACTGGGAGCCGAAACCGTTTTTGTCAGTAAAAACGGAAAAGTGGTCAAACAAAAGGTGACTACCGGCCCGCGCAACAGCAAAATGGTTTTAGTTACGGGAGGACTGTCTGCCGGGGATACCCTGCTGACCACCGGATTAATGCAGGTCAGGGAAGGAATTCAGGTAAAGATCAGTCAAACAACAAGTTTGTCAGAACTATGACCTTATCAGAGCTCAGTATAAAACGTCCGGTAATGGCCACCGTGTTTGCCATTACCATTGTCCTTTTCGGAGTGGTTGGTTTCATGACACTGGGAATTCGTGAATACCCCAGTGTAGACCCGCCGGTAGTCACTGTTTCGACCAGTTATCCGGGGGCAAATGCCGAGATTATTGAATCGCAAATCACCGAGCCGCTCGAGGAATCGATCAACAGTATTGACGGGATCGTGACGCTCAGCTCAGTGAGTTCGGATGGACGCAGTTCGATCACCATCGAATTTGACCCGGGACGCGACCTGGATAATGCAGCCAACGATGTACGCGATAAGGTAGCAGGAGCCGTTTCCAAACTTCCCCCCGACACCGACCCGCCGGTTGTGTCCAAAGCCGATGCCGACGCGCAGAATATCCTGACCGTGACGATCCAGAGCGATAAACGAAGTTTGGTTGAACTGACCGACATCGGGAATAATATTTTCAAGGAACGACTTCAAACGATCAGCGGGGTAAGCAGTATCCGTATTTGGGGAGAACGTAAATATGCCATGCGAATTGAGCTGGATCCCCGTAAACTGACTGCCTATAAGCTGACTCCTGTCGATGTGAGCAATGCACTCGAAGAACAAAATGTGGAATTGCCGGCAGGTCGTCTGGAAGGTGAGCAGACCGAATACACCATCAGGGCATTGGGCCGGATTAATACGCCGGAAGAATTAAGTCAGATGGTCATCTCCAAAAAAGGCGATGTATTGGTACGATTATCCGACCTGGGAACCGTTCGCCTGGGAGCGGAAAATGAACGGACCATCATGCGGGGAAACAATATGGTTCCGATGATCGGGGTTGCTCTCCAGCCTCAGCCCGGAGCGAATCACATCGAAATAGTAGACGAAGCTTTCCGCAGGATCGATCAGATCAAAAATGAAATCCCGCAGGACAT
>JBDKTZ010000434.1:0-15577 GCA_039679975.1 Prolixibacteraceae bacterium | reverse complement strand
GATTCTCTTCAAATACCTCATTCATTTACTCCGGATACGACTATTCCCTTGGAGTGATTGAAAATCCATCGGCCCAATTCGAATGGCATTCACAAATCAAAGACCTTATTTTCAAAGAAGATTTTATCTGGAGTCTGGCCAACAACAACTTAAATTTCGGGATTAACCTTACTAAACATCATTTTGAACCAGGGAGCGTCGATGCCAATGAAAATTCATTTGTTGAACCGCTGCAATTTACCAATTACAATGCTCTGGATGGTGCTGTCTATGTTTCGAATGAACAAAAGACAGGCCGATTATTTACCATAAAATATGGCGTCAGGCTATCGGCATTTCAACAAATCGGCGAAGGAAAAGTAAAAGAATACGTAAACCCGGATGCGCCCAATGAAGATGAAGTAATCAGTGAAAAAACATACGGGAAAAACGACTGGATTGGTTCACCGTTTATTTACCTGGAACCCCGGGTTTCCTTCAAGCTGACCGCCGGCAAAAGAAGCTCATTCAAAGCTTGTTACAACCGCATGGTGCAAAACCTGCATACGATCTCAAACACGACTTCTCCCACACCGCTCGATATCTGGCTGCCAACCTGCAAGTATATCAAGCCCATGATTGCTGACCAGTTTGCTGCCGGCTATTTTAAAAATTTTGCCAAGAATGTGTTTGAGACTTCGATCGAGTTTTATTATAAAAATATGAAAAACGTGCTCGATTATAAAGACGGTGCGCAATTGCTTGTGAAAGAAGATTTGGAAACTGAACTTTTAACCGGGAACGGTTATGCCTGCGGAATGGAAACAATGATAAAAAAGCAGGAAGGCAGATTCACCGGTTGGACAAGCTATACCCTTTCAAAATCGATGCGAAAGATACCCGGAATTAATGACGGAGAGGCTTATCCCGCATCGTATGACCACACCCACAATGTTTCCCTGGTGCTGAATTACGAGATGAACAGACATCTTAGCTTGGCTGCCAATTGGGTTTTTTACACCGGAAAACCCACCACCTACCCGGTGGCCAAATACGAAGTTCAGGGAAATACCCTTTTCTGTTATTCCAAAAGAAACGTGAACCGGATCCCGGATTACCACAGAATGGACCTCTCCCTTACTTACAACCCCGGGAAAAACAATGACCGGAAATTAAAACAGTCGCTCAAGATCTCGCTGTATAACGTGTATGCCCGGCGAAATGCTTATTCGACTTATTTCAGACAAAACAAAGATAATCAAAATATTACGGAAGCAGTCAGACTCTCCATCATTGGAAGTATAATCCCTTCTGTAACGTATGAACTCACTTTATAGCAATATATGAAACGTACAATCCGTATTCTCTTCGGTACAGCCTTGCTTCTTCTGAATTCATGCAAAGATGTGATTGAAATAAACCTGAGTGAGAAAGATGTGAACCTTTATGCGGTTGAGGCTAAAATTACCACCCAGGATAATCCTTTCGTTTACGTTTATAAAACGCAGGTAGTTAGCTCCGGGGACAAGTATAAGGGAATCCGTGGTGCTGTAGTCACCATTTCCGACGACTCAACCCCTCAAAAAACCATTCAGCTGGTTGAAAATCCCGGAATGCCGGGCCTTTATAATCCCGACGGGAATACCGTATATAACGGAGAAACAGGAAAGATTTATACCATTACTATTTCAACAAACGGTACTGTTTTAACCGCCACCGACAGCTTGACGAAAACGGAAACTATCGACTCGATCCAGATTCGCCCGTCATTGCGGGAAGAATATCGTGCTTTAGGCGTTTTTATTTATGGAAAGGAACCTGCAGGATTAGGAAATCATTATAAATGGGATGTTTATTCCAATCGTAAACTGATAAATGCAGGCAGCGGGGCATTAGCTATTCTCAACGATAAACTGATTAACGGGAATTATATCGGGGGATTTGAAATTTACACCGACGCTTATCACCAGGATAAGCGGCAAATCCATTTGGGGGATTCTGTACAGATAAAACAGACTTCCATTTCCAAATTTGCTTATAATTACTATTATCAAATGCAGATCCAGAAGTCAAATAATGAAATGTACAGCGTTCCTCCGGCAAACATAAAAAGTAACTTTACAGCAAGCGACGGAAGTATCGTGGCAGGACTCTTTACAGCCCATGATGTTTCATCGTCAAAAATAGTCATCATCGACGAACATATTGAAAATCAGATAAAAAAATAAAGAGCAACACTATGTTCTTCCGGTAATTCAATCACCTGACTTGGTTTTCATCTGAAGAATCAAGAGGAATAGTGATTTTTGCCGACCCGGTTGGTGTTCCTGAAATTTCAAGAATCAGCTCCGAAGGAGTTTCTGAAATGACTTTGCCCTTTACAGGCAGTTCAATGCCTTCCGAAGGATACAAGATCCAGACAAGTGTGATACTCCCTTCAATATGGGTTTTGAATACCGTGGTCATATTGGGTTCAAACTTATTGTATTGTTCGCTATACCAGCCCTGAATGACAGGTTCTTCCTGCCCTTTGATCTGTTCAATCGTCCATTGTGGACCTCCGGCTGGTATAAGCTGAAGGTTACCCTTTGAATTCCTGGTAAAAGCCACTCCATTCTTTACTTCCACTTTACAGGATGGATGCCAGTGCCACAATGTTTCAATGGAACGCGGCCGATCAGTCACGATTCGATCGACTACCACCCAATATTGCCCGCGTTTATAGTAAAGCGTCCGGGAATGCGTACATGAACCTTCAAGTCCGTTAAACTGGCTACAAGAGCCCCGGGCCAGGTCATGATCGGGTATGATATGGTAATCATTTTCGGGTACGGGCTTATCGGTCACCTTCGGGCCGGGTGCTTGTCCTTTCCCATCAATCAATAATACATTGTGTCCCTGGCTGCCCAGCGCGTACGATCTGAATTTACCGGCAACCTCTCCCTTATAGGCGAATCGGCCCGCGTCAACCAACAGGTCACGACCGTATGCCGCAACCGACAGGTGCAGTTTATCATTGTGCTGATGTCCGCTTCCCCATGGGCCGATATCGAAAAACGACCAGTGGGCCTTCTCGTCAAATCCGCTACGGGAAATCAGTTGTCCGGCCCAGGGGAACATGATCGACGGCATTTCGGGCTTCACTCCGCGTTCACCGTTTGAAGCAATGTATTCCCAGTCTTTTCTGCCGTATTTGCAGGCTGCAGCCAATACCCGTTGCCGGTTGTTGTCCAGGTCTCCGTCGTTATTGAGCAGGCCAAAGCCATCCGGGCGGATTGTCCACGCCAGGTAGTTCCACATTTTTTCGATTTGCCCGGTAAAATCAGATGATAAAAGAATGCCTGCCTCATCGCAAATATCGCTAAGCAAACTGAAGTTGGCCATGGCCACGTGATGATAGTGCGACGTCAGTTCGGTTTGACTGCCGTCCGGATAAACCTGTTCCCTGAGACTTTCGGTCATGGCCGATACCGCATAATTCAAATTATTCTCCGATTCTCTGAATTCGGGCCAGGATGTGGCGGCCGTAGCCAATCCGGTCATTTCCATGGTCAGCCAGTTATTAGTGGCATGAAAACAGCGGGCATAGTGCATATGATCCGGAATACTGCCAAGGATCAGCAGTTTGGTAGCAGGTGAAAGTGCGGCCTTGCCTGTAAGCTGATAAAACAGTTGCGCCCACTCCTTCACCCGGAAGCTCACCTCCAGGCCGCGCCACATGGCCGTATTACTTTTGACTGCAGGATAAGGCCGGCTCTGAATGATCCAGTCTTTCACAAACTGATCGATATAGCGGATATACCGCAAGTTGCCGGTATTGAAATATTCCGGCAACAAAGTTCCTATCGGATAGTGCCGGTTTAACGCCCACGCCCATTCAATGTCATTTTCCGGCCCCTGGTAATCCCACCTGAGATGGCCGTCGTCCTGAACAGGGACTGTGCCGGTCACCTGCTGGAAAGTAAACGTATTTCGAAGTATCTGCTCTCCCGTATCCGTAGTCTGATTGGAAGGGTCAGGCTGTTTTTTCTCCCGTTTGTTTGCCAGCGGACAATTTTCATAGTAATCCAGTAATAAGGTGCAAGCCCCGGGGAGATCCTTTTTTGTCCAGGCTTGTTTAACTTGTTCCAGTCCTTTACGATCCAGGTCCAGGTGCTGAAAAATAGATTTCATATGCTCTGGCCAGAGCCTGCAGGCCTCCTCAATCGTGTGAGCTTCCTTCCAGCTTGGTTGAGCAAAAAGGAAAAACGGCATAAAAAGGGAAAGTATGAATGTTAGCTTACGCATAAGATAAGTCGTTTTAAAAGGTGCGAAGATTAAAGGGTGGAACGGAAAAAGCTTACAACATGGTAGGTTTGAAGGGTCGTTAGTCGATTCATACGTTTAATTTGGTTCGGGTTTGTTTCAGTCTTTAAAGTTAATCAGTTCCATGAATTTCGAAAACAATAACCGGTCAAAGTTCTTTTGAATGATATTCAGTGAACGGAAGAACATCAAAAACGACGATGAAAGGCAGGGTATTTGTTGTTGAAACGGAAACCGATACCCAACATCAGGAAATTAGGTTCATGAAAATCTTTGAGGTTGTAGCCGATGTGCAGAAAAGAACTTCGGGTGACTTCAATTTTAAGGGCCACCATCTGATAAAAGCCATTGAGGTCGCCTCCCCGGTGCAGCACATTGATCCCGGCCCCTATACCCACCGTAAAATACGGCATCACATATTCTGTCCGTCCGGAAATTCCCAGAGCCAATTGCTTGTTTAGTGAAGGTTTGAAAAACTCCTGTTCGGTACCCGTAATATAATCTTTCGTATACACATTGGCGCTACCATCATAAACTCCATCAACCGATACCCCCGCACGAAATTTGTATCCAAAATTGTACATCGGCGCAAAACTAACTCCCAGTACGGTGTACGCGTTAGGCGAGGCAACCTGGCTATCTCCAAACACGACGCCCTTTCGGCGCCATGAACCGAAAAACACCAAATCGTAACTGATATGTCTGGGGAATTCCGGAACAGGTGACTGAAAGACCGGCTCTGAATGAAAATAGTTTCTCCTGTCAAAATTATAAACCAACCCCACATTTAAGCCTGTGGTATTTAGTCCGGCATTTGGGAATTTGGTGTTCCCATCTGAAAAATGAGACAAAGTAAGTCCGGTGGTCAGATCAAATTGGTGAGAAAGCATCCAGTTCAGATATAAATCCGTGTTGAGGTAAGCATTTATCCTGGACCCGATCATGATGTTATAAGGGTTATTTTCATAATCGTAAGGCTTCCACCCGAACGATAATCCGAAGTTCCATTCATAGTTTAGCGATAACCGGGAATTAAACCGGCTTATGCGTGCTCCCTGGAACAGGTATACTGCGATCGGATTTCCCAATTGTTCTTTCTCTCCAAAAGTATAGCCGGCCAGTCCAATTCCCTGATAAGCCTCACGGTAAATCCTGCCGGCATTGCTGTATGGATGAAATTGAAATGAATACTTCAGATGAACAGACAGCGCACCTATAATCGGCTCTCCCCAATAATTATCGCCGCGAAGAAACGGATTTGTAGGAAAAACGTAATCCCACCGTGTTTCTGCACCAATGCGGTGAAAAAGAAGAGGTGTTGCGATGAAGGAGTCTGGCCTGACTAAAACACTTTCCGGGATTTCTTCCGGATCTGTAAGCGAATACCAAAGGCTATCTGTCTTGATTGCCGATCGATGTGCCTCTTTAGCAAAGCCCATATCAGACAATACAGATAATATTCCTAAGAAGATTATTCTTTTCTCCGGTATTCTGATTTTCATGATTTGTTTTCAGTCTGCCTTATCGGGTTGTTCGCCCCTTTTCATCAAAATTGAAATTGCACGCCCCTGATCGCAGTATTTAAAAAACTGTAAAATTAAAACACTCGTGCTTAATAAGGAATGGCTGAAATGCTTAATTTTTGTTAATCTTTCATTATTGCAGTCAATACCGCGCCATTTTTTTTAAAATGACTATTTCCTTTTGGAATGGAAACACAGAACGATTAAAAGATCCATACAGGAAACACTTCATGACGGGAAAAAGCGAAGAACAAAAAAAGACATCACAATTTTGAAGACTGATAAAGGATAAAGCTTTGGGGTTTGCAGATAATTTGTTCTCCCGAAACGATACGTTCGGGATGAATTCCTGATTCTTCACGATCCCGGGTTATCATCCATTCAGCTTTTTTTGAATCAAGCAGCTTTACCCACCCGTAATCCGGATAAGGAAAAGTATAGGCAGCGGTCTCGTCCGAGAAATTAAAGATTGCTATCAGTTTCTCCATACCATCAGCTGATTGCCGAAGCAAAGCCAAAACCTGTTGCCCTGCCACCGAAATACGGACGTCATTTTTGCTAAAATTCCAAAGGATCGGGGTTGATTTACGCAGCGATATCAGCTTTTTATACCACTTCAGCAAAATCGCATGCTTGCCGTCAGTGCGCTTATACCACTGTATTTTTGATCGTAGAAAGGTTGCCTCATCCTGCGGATCGGGTGGATCAACTTCCCAATTGAAATTCTCAAATTCTTTTTTCCGGCCTTCCCTGGCAGCTTTAATCAGCTCTTCTTCGGAGTGGCTCATAAAATAGAAAAAGGGACTCTCCTCTCCATATTCTTCCCCCATAAATAACATAGGAACATAAGGAGAGAGCATCAGCGCAGCAGCAGCTATTTTCAACTGTTCAAAGTTAACCGCCCCGCCCAACCGAGCCGTTGACGGATGATTGCCAATCAGGTCATGATTCTGAATAAAAATCACAAACTTGTCGCCTTTTATTCCCGCCGATGAGGCGCCGTGTTTCCGCTTGCGGAAGAATACATATTCGCCGCTATGGACAAAGCCATCGGTATAAGCCTTAGCCAGTTGCTCGACCTGGCCGAAATCAGTGTAATAATTCTTCCCCTTTTTATCCAGCAACACGTACAGGGCATGATGAAAGTCGTCGAGCCATTGGGCGGTGAAGCCATAGCCGCCAATATGGGGTGATTGAATGACCTTTGGACTGTTTAAGTCGCTTTCGGCAATCAGATAGAATGAACGGCCAAGTTCCTGTTCCAGCGCTTTGACTTTTTCGGTGGTAAGTTCCCAAAAATTCACAGCCCCTGAATCATAAACCATATGAATCGCATCACATCTGAGTCCATCGGCATGATAATTTTCGAACCAATGTAAGGCGTTCCCTGCGAAGTATTCCCGTACCCCATCCGACCATTCACCGTCGAAATTTAATGCTTCTCCCCAAGGCGTTTTGTATTTATCTGAAAAATACGGGCCAAAATGATGAAAATAATTTCCTTCGGGACCAAGGTGATTATATATCACATCCAGGAAGACAGCGATTCCGGTCTGATGGCAGGCATTAATCAGTTTCTTAAGTCCGTCAGGACCTCCGTACGAATTCTGAACCGCATAGGGATAGGTCTGGTCATAACCCCAGTTCCTGTTTCCCGGGAACTGGCTCACCGGCATCAGTTCGAGCGCATTTATTCCTACATCAGCCAGATCTTCAAGAAAAGGAATGATCGCTTCAAAAGTCCCTTCTTCCGTAAATGTCCCCACATGGAGCTCATAGAGTATTAGCTTTTTAAAAGGTATCCCCTTCCAGTCCCGATCCTGCCAATGAAATAAAGAATGATCAACCACTTCTGACGGTCCGTGAACACCTTCAGGCTGGAAATGGGAAGCAGGATCAGGATAATCTGTTTTCGAATCGGGTTTAAAATAATACCTGGTTCCGGGAGGTGCTTCGACCTCAGCAACGAAATATCCGTCACCATCGCGCTGCATACCGATCGTTCTATCGAAGGGATGCACCAGATGTAACTGCATGTTGGTTTTACAAGGAGCCCACACCTTAAAAATGCGCTTATCCTTTCCGATATGGCTGGTATTTAATTCTTCCATTTGCTCTTTTATTTGTCTACCGATCAAGTCGGATAATCATAGCTTCGTCTCCTCCCGGATTAATACTTCCTTCAATTCGCATCCCTTCCATATCGGGCACCGTTGCAATTTCAATGACACCCTTCAGGCAGATTTTTGAAGATTTAAAATAGCAGGGCCGGTGTGTCAAATTCAGGATGACCAGGAACTCTGATTCTCCGTCAAACCTTCTGCAGTAGGCCAGTAGTTGCCGGTCAGCAAAAACCGGAAAATAATCACCAAGGGCAAGCGAACTTTCTCTTCGGCGAAGATCGATTAAGCGTCGGTAAAGTGAGAGCATCGAATAAGGATCTTCTTTTTGCATTTCCACATTTTCACGGGGATAAGCTTTATTAAGCCTCAGCCAGGGTGTACCTTTAGTAAAACCGGCATATCTGCTGCTATTCCACTGCATTGGCGTGCGGTACGGATCACGGCTTAGATTTTTTTCAGGCATGTTGAGTCCTTGCGGATCCTTGATTTCTTCGGGCGGAATGGGAACGTCGCGCATACCGATTTCTTCTCCATAGTAGATCGTGGGTGTACCCCTTAAAGTAAGTAGTAATACGGCGGCGACTTTCGCCTGCTCTACACCAATCCTGCTGGTGATCCTTGGGTTATCGTGGTTCCCCAATACCCAGTTGGGCCATCCGTGGGCAGGCAGCGCACCTTCATATTCGTCAATGGTCGCGGCAATTTCCTGCGCATCCCATGGACGGAAGAGCAATTGAAAGTTAAAAGGCAGATTAGCGCCACTATTGTCAACCCCATAATATCGCATCAGCTTGCTGACCGGCAGGTAAATCTCACCGATCATCATCCGTTCGTCATATTCATCCAGTACTTTTCGCATTTTTTTGATGATACTGTGCACTTCGGGCTGATCGGTCGAATAAACCGGTTTCAATTGCTCATAGGTATTCATATAGGGTTGATAATCAGGATTAGGCGGATTATCGCGAAGCTGCTCATCTTTAATCATATGCCACATCACATCGACCCGGAAGCCATCCACACCCCTGTCGAGCCAGGCCCGCATTACATTCAGCATCGCTTCCTGCACCTCCGGATTTCTCCAATTCAGGTCTGGCTGCTCTTTCAGAAATGCATGATAATAATATTGACCGGTTCTCTCATCCCATTCCCAGCCGCTTCCTCCGAAAGCACTTAGCCAGTTATTGGGAGGCCCGTCGTCATTGCGCCCATCATGCCAAATGTACCAATCGCGTTTTGGATTATCGCGCGACGAGCGCGACTCGATAAACCAGGGATGCCGGTCGGAGGTGTGATTGGGCACCAGGTCAAGAATCAGCTTCATATCCCTGGCATGTATTTCGGCGAGCAGTCGGTCCATATCGTCCATGGTACCAAACAGCGGATGAATATTCAGATAATCGGAAATGTCGTAACCAAAGTCAGCCATTGGCGACGGGTACACAGGCGATACCCAGACGGCATCAACACCCAGCCACTTTAAATAATCCAGGCGCACTAAAATACCTGGCAAGTCGCCAACACCATCGCCGTTGCTGTCCTGAAACGACCGCGGATAAACCTGATAAAATATTCCTTTATGCCACCACAAATGGTTGTTTTTTATTTCCATGTCGACCGCGTTGAAATAACCGGCTAACGGGACGCAAAGAATATGCTGAAGTCACAGGGAAATTGATATCATGCTTATTCTGAGTATCTATGGCAAAACCTCAACACCTGCGATTGTAGAATGATGGCCTCATCATGTGGAAGCAACGGACACACCGCTATTTATTGTAAATTCCGTTTACTTCCGTCCCAATAACCATAATTTTATTGAAATCAGGAAGGTGAACGATCTCCGGACTGATAGTCGTTCCAAAGTCGATGTAAACCAGCTTTTCACTTTCCGATTCATTTTTCATAACATGGGCACCCTTTTCACCGGTGGGAAATCCGATGATATCTCCTGCTTTCACCTGAATTTCACCATCAAGGGTCCGGACAACACCTGTTCCGCTGATGATGTAAAACACCTCTTCGTTAGCCTCGTGGTAATGATAACCATAGGCAAAGTTCCCGGGATCCAGCTCCACGAAGCTGGCACGACATTTTGAAGTCTCGTTGTCAGGGATCACCTTTTTCACCGTGAACTCATTCCCTTCGCGATTGATTTTTTCACCCTGCAGGGTGTTAAGATTTCTGACGATTAAATTTTTCATACGTTATTTACTTTCTAATTAATAGTGTATAAATTGTGTACTAAACTTCCTTGTTTTTTAAAACCACTCATTCATTTCCGGTTGATGTAGCATGAGCGCTCATGTCTCGTTTGATGTTTTCTTTTTTCAATGTTTACTTCTTCAAATATCGAACGTTTTTTTAGTTTGCACAAGTGAGTTCGTAACCTGCACTTCTGGTTAGAATTACTCAATAACAATCTTTTACGCAATCAAAAAAGTTATTCTCCCGCAAAGCAATTACATGCTTATCGCAGTCTTACTCTCAAAAAGAGACTATTTATTAAATTTGAACTCTTTAAAATGGAACTTTATGCTGAATTTAGATCCTTTACATCCCACGTGCCCGATCCGGAATATTTTGAGCCGGATGAGCGATAAATGGTCGTTGTTAATTCTGAGTACTTTAAACCGGAACGGTATTATGCGTTACAAGGACTTAAGTGCAGCCATTCCTGACATTTCGCAGAAAATGCTGTCGAATACGTTAAAGCGCCTGGAAGAAGACAGATTGATCAACCGGAAAATGTATCCTGAAATTCCTCCCCGTGTTGAATATTCACTTACGAAAACCGGTCAAGAATTGATGCCTGCGATTGCAATGATGGTTACCTGGGCTCAGGAACACTTTGAAGAAATCACCAAAGGTGTCATTTCAGGTATCACGCGTGAACATCCGTGACATGATAGTTTTTTTACGTAATCCGTGACTTATTCAAGTTACCCTAAAAACCTTCCCTGTGACTTTCCGAATGGTGAGCATTTAATGCTATTTTCCAATTGTATTCTTAATAGCACATCCGCCCAAACAATCATAAATTATTCTTCCCTTTATGATTGTTTTTTCGATCTCAATATTTTGGTCAAAAACAACAATGTCTGCATCTTTTCCGGGTACCAGTGATCCTTTGGTGTCCTGAACTCCCAATATGCGGGCCGGAGTGCTTGTCAGCATTCTGACCGCGTCAGTTAACGGGACTTCTGCCAGATTAATCATAGTACGAATAAGCCGGTCTGCTGTTGCCACGCTCCCGGCAAAAGAAGTACGGTCAGGCAATTTGGCCACGCCATCTTCTATAATCACTTCAAGGCCATTCTTCAGCCCGCCAAGGATGCTTTTTCCTTCCGGCATCCCGGCCCCCCTCATGGCATCCGTGACCAGGGCTATGCGGTCAGGTCCCTTGATTTTGTAGATAAGCTTCAGAAGCGGAGCAGGCAGGTGAATCCCGTCGGCAATGATTTCCACATCCATTTCTTCGATCAGAAAAGCGCTTTCAATGACACCCGCGTAACGAAATGCATTCCTTCTGGTTACTCCCGACATGCCCGAATACAAATGGGTTACCAGAGAGAATCCGTTCTCAAAAGCGTCGATCACCTGTTCATAGATTGCATCGGTATGCGCAATTGAAACAAGGATCCCGTTCTCTTTCAGGAACCGGCCAAACGCAATGGCCAGTTGCGTATTTTATGACCTTTAAAGGCATAATAAACCAGGTACAGATAACACGGAAGTAAAACCCAGTAAGCTGATTTTACATCGTACATATCGGCAAAAGTTCCGTAAATAAGCGGTAATATGGCATTCCCGCTCAGCCCCATGATCAGCAGGCCGGAACCTTGTTTGGTATACTTCCCCAATCCATCCAGCGCCAGGGGCCAGATACCAGCCCATATTAACGCATTGGGAAGTCCCAGGCAGACCACAAACCAGATGGAAATATCGGCATGATGTCCCAACAGCACGATTGGCCCATGGGTGAAAACGATCAGTAAAGTCAGGAAAGTGCCCAGCAAGGTACAAACACGCAGCATATTTTTTTGCGAGATCAGTCCGGGTATGGCGATTATTCCCAGCAGATATCCGCAAATGGCGGCAGTCAGGGTGTATGAAGGGAATACTTTGGCTTCGAGTAACTGGATGTTCATGGATGTTGCATATCCGATTATCGTATCAATAGCAATGACCTGTGTTCCCACATGAAGAAAAATGGCAATGGCTCCCAGAACCAGGTGCGGAAACTGGAGTACACTCAGCTTACCTGAATTCGCCTTTGCCACTTCCTCGCTTTCGTGTTCCGTGTCAATTTCAGGAAGAGGGGAATAGCGGATAAAAATACCGATGAGCAGCAACACTATTCCAACAACCGTATAAGGCAGGATAACCCTGGAGATGAGTTCATCCAGAGCTACAGACCTGGCCGCTTCCTCCATGAGCGGGATACGTTTGAACAAGTCATTATCGGTAGGACGGAGAATGACCGCGGCGAAGGCAAGGGGAGCCAGGATACCGGCCCCCTTGTTGCAGATCCCCATGATGCTGATCCGTTGAGCGGCCCGTTCTTTTGGTCCCAAAATAGTAATATAGGGATTGGCCGCTGTTTGTAAAACAGCCAGCCCCGTTCCCAGGGTAAACAATCCGGCCAGGAAAATCATATAAGTCCTTGTAAAAGCCGCAGGAATAAATAAGAACGCACCTGCCGCCATGATCCAGAACCCCATCATCATACCGCGTTTGAACCCGACCGACTTTAACAGGTAAGAAGAGGGCACCGACATGATGAAATAGGAAATGTAAAAAGAGAAAGCTACCAGGTAGGACTGAAAGTTGGTGAGTTCACAACCGATCCTGAAATAAGGGATCAGGATCGAATTGACCCAGGATACAAATCCGAAAATAAAAAACATCAATCCAATGATCCCGATGGAAATAATGGTTTCCCGTTTCCCAAGAGATCCGACGTCCACTTTCACGGCAACAGCATGTGTTCCTTTACTCCGATTCTCCATAGTCATGCGGTTTTACCGGCCTTTGTTTTTCCAAGTGATGCAGCCGAAGCTTCATCCAGAAAAAAACTGCAATCGGCATGTTGCTGCAGGATACTCGCGGGATGCAGGTTGTTTACACCCGGTTGTCCCAGGCATTCTTTTACTGCCTGCGCTTTGCGGCTTCCGGGTATGGCGCAAATGATGCTTTTTGATTTCAGGATTTGCCTGACAGACATACTGATTGCCTGCTGCGGAACTTCGTCAAGAGTGTTGAACCAGCCTTCTCCCAATTGCTGTTTCCGGCATTTTTCATCCAGGTCAACAACCAGGTAGGGTTCTTCGGTTACAAAATCGGCAGGGGGATCGTTAAAGGCCAGATGGCCATTCTCGCCAATTCCGACCAGAGCCACATCGACCGGGTATTTTTTAATGATCTCCCCTAGCCTCCGGCATTCTTCCAGAGAATCGGACGCTTCCCCATTGATCAGGTACACTTCAAGCAACGGCTCTACCTGATCAATAAATCGTTCCCTGAGATATTTTCTGAAGCTGGCCTTTGCTGTTTCCGGAAGTCCGATATATTCGTCCAGATGGAACATCCTTACTTTTCCCCAGTCAATACCCTGTTCTTTAACAAGCTGTTCCAAAGTTTCAAACTGACTCATCCCTGTTGCCAGGATGATATTGGCGCAATTGTTTTGTTCGATTGCCTCACGAATTTTGGATGCAGCGGTTTTCCCTGCTTCCGGCCCCAGTTCGTACTTGTCTTTCAAAACGCTGATCTTCATTTCTGTCCTGTTATCAATTATTATTTTAGCTGCGTACTCCTGTTGTTCCGCCGGTTCTAAGCAAGATATCATGGGGGATATTGGTTTCCCACGCTCCTGAGGTAAAATCAGGAATATCAATAGCAGCAGACCGGTTGGCAACCGACCATTCACTCAGGGGGCCGATCACACTCCAGGCAGCCGCATCGTAAACATCCATATCCATAGGCAGTCCGTTCCGGAGACAATCGATCAGCCGCCAGTCCATCATGAAATCCATTCCGCCATGTCCGCCTATTTTCTTAGCCAGTTCACCTATCTTTTTTGTTATAGCAGGGGTATACTGTTCTTCCACTTTGGCATATTCCTGCCCGGATAACCAGTCATTGTGGTCAATGGCGATTTTCCCCGGCAGCGGATACTTCTGAGCAGTTGCTTTTGTTCCGCTTACCAGGTGGATCCGGGAGTAGGGTCGCGGTGAAGTCACATCATGCTGAACCATGATCGTGCTGCCCTTTTGAGTCCGGATCGTGGTGGTATTCATGTTCCCCCTGAAAGGCTTGCCAACAAATTGTTTGAAATAATCATCTTTGGCTGCATATTCCTTAGCCAGTTCTCCCAGCATAAAATCGTTGGAAGACATGGAAACCAGGTAATCCAGTTTATTGCCACGGTTGATGTTCATGATTTGACACACCGGTCCAAATCCGTGAGTGGGGTACAGATTACCGTTTCTCGAGGCGTTTTCCTTTTCCCTCCAGTAATCATACCGGTTGTTTTTTTCGAATAAGCCGATATGATGAATATAAGCGCCTTCACAATGAACAATCTCACCGAAAAATCCCTGCCGGGCCATGTTAAGCGTCAGTAGCTCAAAGAAATCATAACAGCAGTTTTCCAGCATGACACAGTGTTTCCTGGTTTTTTCCGAGGTCTGTACCAGCTTCCGGCAATCTTCAACGGTTATCGCTGCGGGAACTTCAACGGCCACATGTTTGCCCTGTTCCATGGCATAAACGGCCATCGGGGCATGCAGTTTCCACGGCGTACAGATATAGATCAGGTCAATATCGTCGCGCCGGCAAACTTCCATCCACGATTCCTCATTCTTCGTATAAAGAATAGCTTCATGCCCTGTTGATCTGATCCTGGTTTTTGCATCATTGGCTTTTTCGGGTCTGATGTCACAGATGCATTTGATCTGAACCCCTTCCAGGTAACTGATCCGTTCTACTGCGGCACCCCCGCGGTTTCCTGTGCCTATAAAGCCAATTCTGACTGTTTCCAGTTGAGGTGCGCAATAGCCCGACATATTGAATTGTTGAGGGTACTTTTTCCCGGCATCATTCCGTACCTTGTCCGGCCCGTAAGCCGTTTTTCTCTCTTCCTTCAGCTTCTCCCCTGCATTCGTCCAACTACCCAGGATTCCGGCACCAGCCAGTCCCGCCAGTTTTAAAAAGTCTCTCCGGTAAGTTTTCATACACTTATATTTTCAAATTAACCAACTACAATTTGCGTATTATCTCCACCTCTTCGGGACGCACTATCAACGGTATGAAATTCGCTGCGCGGATCTCGCAAGCTCGATTCACTTCGTGGATCTTCGCTACGCTCCGATTCGCATATAACCATTCACCCGGGCGGAAGCCGCGGCTTCCATGCTCGTTTCATACGCATCTTTTCATAAAACTATGATCATAAATTTGCCTGCTTATCTCATTACTCCCTCGTTTTTGAGCAGTGCAGGTTGCTGAAGATCAGCTCATCTGATCATATTTTATGATCAAAGAAAACACATCTTTCCCTTAAATCCCACTGATCTTTAAAATAAAACAGCGATAACGCTACCGGTAACGTTATCGCTGTTGGAATGAAGAAAAACAGAAAGT
>JBDKTZ010000023.1:0-7712 GCA_039679975.1 Prolixibacteraceae bacterium | reverse complement strand
GCAAATGAAGGAACTGCCGGGCGTTTAATTAATGATGCTGAGCTTTATAGTAATCTGGCTCAGCTTAGCCAAAGCCTGGATGACTTGTTGAATGACCTTCGAAGGAATCCCAAACGCTATGTCCACTTTTCTGCATTTGATTTGGGGAAAGAAATATATATCACCACTCGTAAACCGGCTGACGAAAAGGCATCAGCCTACAGCTACAAGGTGAATCTGGTCTCAAGCCCTTCGCGGATCAATACTGAAAATCCGTTATTTAAGGAATTCCAGCCGATCGAAGAAATACAAATTTCAGGTATTTACAATTATTTTACCGGTGAAACCTTCGACTTTAATGTGGCCTCGAAGCTGAATGATCAGGCCAAAAAAGTGTTTCCGGATGCTAGTATCGTGGCATTCAGGAAGGGGCGCCCTGTAAGACTGGAAAAAGCACTTAAGGAATTAGAGAATTAACGAACATAAGGATAATTTAATCTTTATTCTCCAAACTCCTTTGTGCCCGTGACTTACAAAAGCACAGATGACAAATTATTGATTATAAGCAAGTTGTATAAAAATATTTTTTTATTTTTTTTTTGAAATTTTAAGTAGCTGACTCATAAACCTGTTATAATTATTTTTGAAAAGTCAAGTCATTTTTCATTTTTTTAATACTTTTTTTTTCAACAAATTTGTTTCCGGGAAGAGAAATAAGGGAAATTTTTGTTGAATTTATATTTAAATCCTGCTGTTCGAAATGGATAATGTTCATCTTGCTGTATGGAACCGCTGTCTGTCAATTATAAGAGATAATGTTCCTGCAATTAGTTTCAAGACTTGGTTTGAGCCAATCGTACCTTTGAAAATTGAAAGTCAGGTGCTGACAATTCAGGTACCAAGTCCTTTCTTTTACGAATATCTGGAAGAACAATACATCGATCTTCTTAGAAAAACGTTAAGGAAGGAGGTTGGCCAGGACGCCAAGCTTGAATATGTTGTTGTAATGGGTAATAACCAGGGCACATCGCAACCTTATACAGTCAAATATCCAACAAACAATAATACCCGGATACAGAATAAGCCGATGAATGTACCCTTGAGCACCGAAGGAAAAGCCTCAATCAAAAATCCGTTTATTATTCCCGGTATTCAGAAACTGCAGGTTGATCCGCAGTTGAAAGCGGAGAATACCTTTGAGAATTTTGTTGAAGGGGAATGTAACCGTCTGGCCCGCAGTGCAGGATATGCAGTAGCGCAAAATCCGGGAGGTACCGCTTTCAATCCATTGATGATCTATGGAAACTCAGGTTTGGGAAAAACTCATCTGGCTCATGCCATTGGTATTGAAGTCAAGGAAAGGTTTCCCGAGAAAGTGGTCTTGTACGTGAATTCCAATAAATTTCAAATTCAGTTTACTGAAGCTACGCGGAATAACAACCGAAACGATTTCCTGCATTTCTATCAGATGATCGATGTGCTGATCCTGGATGACGTACAGGAATTCGCAGGCAAGGAAAAAACACAAGAAACTTTTTTTCATATTTTCAACCATCTGCACCAGAGCGGGAAACAACTGATCTTAACATCCGATAAGCCTCCTATCGAACTGAAAGGCATGGAGCAACGCCTGTTGTCACGTTTTAAATGGGGGTTGACGGCCGACTTGCAGGTCCCTGATTTTGAAACGCGAATAGATATATTGAAGCGCAAAATCTACAAGGACGGCATTGAAATAGGTGATGACGTACTCGAATATATTGCTTCACACATTACCAATAACGTAAGGGAACTGGAAGGTGCACTTGTGTCGCTTCTCGCTCAATCTACCTTAAATAAAAAGGAAATAACGCTGGAACTGGCCAGTGAGATGATCAATAAGCTGGTCAAGAGTTCCATCAAGGAATTATCGGTCGATTATATTTCAAAAGTTGTCTGCGACTATTTCAGTTTACCCGTCAACCAGTTGCAGACAAAAACACGAAAACGGGAGATTGTACAGGCGCGGCAATTGGCGATGTATTTTTCGAAAAATCTGACGAAATCATCTCTGGCCTCTATCGGTTCACAGATTGGTAATAAAGATCACGCAACGGTGCTTCATGCCTGTAAAACAGTGAATAACCTGATCGATACAGATAAAAATTTTCGTCATTGCGTCGATGAGATTGAAAGAAAATTGAAGATGTAACCGTTCCCGCGAAAGCGGTGACTAAGTTTGTGCAGAGGACAAAATTATTTGGACTGCGCCGAACGGAAGCCGCTTCCCGGAAATAAAAGGGAAGTTTTTTCGTGTATGACCGATTCATATTTCACCATAGAAAAAGCATCAGAGGGATCGTATAAAGATAAAGGCAGCAAATTTCTTGCTTTTGCCTGGCCTGTCAGATCGGAAGAAGAAATCAGGGAATATATCCAAATTTTAAAGAAGGAACATTACCCGGCGAGGCATCATTGTTTTGCATGGCGACTGGGAGCAGCAAAGGACCGATTCAGAACCAACGATGACGGTGAACCTTCATCAACTGCCGGAAGGCCAATTCTGGGACAAATTCAGCGACTTGACTTGACCGATATACTGATCGTAGTGGTTCGGTATTTCGGAGGTACCCTGCTGGGGGTAAGCGGACTGATCAAGGCATACGGAGAAGCTGCTGCTGATGCTCTGCGGAACGCAAATGTGATCACGAAACTGGTGGAAATCCATTTCTGTGTGAGTTTTGATTATATGCAGATGAATAACGTGATGAAGATAATCAAGGAAAAAGATCTTCCTCAAAACAAAAATGAATTTGATTTGCAATGCCGCATATTCAGCTCGGTAAGACAGAGCGAAGCTGACGGAGTTTTCGAATCGTTCCGGAAAATTGAAGGAGTTGTCGTCAATGCTGTTCAAAAATAACTCATAAGTCAGATCAAAAAATAGTTTGAATTCAATGCCGAATAGTTAAATTTGTGCTTTAATGAAACATGCGATTATGCGATATGACTTTTCCGGAAGTGATCAAATTCACCTGGTTAATTCATTTGATAAAAGAAGCCAACAGCGAATCTATCTCTGTTGGCTTTTTTATTCACAGGAAATTCTGAAGCCTGATAGTAAATAAAAATATATGAAGAAAGATTTGATCTCCATCATGGATTATACGAAGGACGAGTACCTGCGTATAATGGAGCTGGCGGCTGATTTTGAAGCCACTCCGAATCAGAAGTTATTGGAAGGCAAGGTGGTAGCTTCGTTGTTTTTTGAGCCTTCCACGCGTACCCGCCTCAGTTTTGAGACCGCTATAAACAGATTAGGAGGACGAATCATCGGTTTTTCAGATTCTAATTCATCGAGTGTAACAAAGGGAGAAACCTTGCACGATACGATACGTATGGTTTCAAATTACGCCGACCTGATCGTCATGCGCCATCCGATGGAAGGAAGTGCCCGTTACGCGGCCGAAGTATCCGGCGTACCGGTTATCAATGCCGGCGACGGCGCTAATCAGCATCCCACGCAAACCCTGCTGGATATGTATTCGATTGTCAAAACCCAGAAATCACTGGATAATCTGAATATTTTCATGGTTGGTGACCTGAAGTACGGCAGAACGGTCCACTCGTTGCTTATGGCCATTTCCCAGTTCAATCATCCGATCTTCAATTTCATTGCGCCGGAAGAGTTGCAGATGCCCGAAGAATATAAGATTTATCTGCGGGAAAAGGGTATTCGTTATTACGAACATCGGGAATTTACTGATATCATTTCTGCGGCTGATATTGTTTATATGACCCGGGTACAGAAAGAACGGTTTTCAGATCCTATTGAATATGAAAAAGTTAAAAACATATACATCCTCACGAATAACATGCTCGCCAATACGAAGCCGAACATGAGGATCCTCCACCCGCTGCCCCGGGTCAACGAGATCCATACGGATGTAGATCAGAATGAAAAAGCCTATTATTTTGAACAGGCACGGAACGGCGTTTTTACGCGGGAAGCCATTATTGCCCATACGTTAAATCTAAAATAAAATGCCATGAAGGATCCAATAAAAAAGAAACTAAAACTGAAAGTCAGCGCCATTAGCGAAGGTACAGTCATCGATCATATTCCTTCTGAAAACCTGTTCAAAGTGATCTCAATTCTGAAGCTCGATAAAACAAAAAATATGATCACGTTCGGAGCGAACCTCGACAGCGAAAAGATGGGAACAAAAGCAATTATAAAAATTTCAAATAAGTTTTTTGAGGACGACGATATCAATAAGATCGCTTTAATTGCCCCAAATGCCAAGCTGAACATCATCCGCGATTATGAAGTTGCGGAAAAAAGGGAAGTAAAGGTGCCCGAAGAAGTCATCGGAATTGTAAAATGCTTTAACCCCAAATGCATTACCAATAATGAGTCTGTAAATACATCCTTTAAGGTCGTCAGTAAGTCGCCGCTCGCGTTAAAATGCAGGTATTGTGAGAAAATCACCTACGAAAATCAGATCGTGATCAAGAAGAGCAGCGAGTAGTGAGTCGCTGCTCTTCTTGATCCGGCGACTTTAATCTCACAAAAAGCAATTTTAATAGTCTGAAGTTACAATTTTGACAATCTCACCCATGGACGCAGTTTTTGAAAGAGTATTCGCTGAAATAGAGGATTTGGTGAAGCTGAAGACTGATGATTTACTGATGAAGATTTGCCGGCTGTTAAAAGATCGTATTTATCATTACGACTGGGTTGGTTTTTATATCCTTGAAGAAAATGAACTGGTATTGGGTCCCTATGCCGGAAAGCCGACCCAACACATCCGTATTCCTGTCGGAAAGGGCATTTGCGGGCAAGTCGCGGAAAAGAAGAAGACCATTGTTGTCCAGGACGTCAGCCGGGAAAATAATTACATTTCCTGCAGTATCGATGTCCAGTCAGAAATCGTCGTTCCTGTTTTAAAGAACGGAGTTTTTGTGGCGGAACTGGATATTGACAGCCACTCTCCCGCCCCTTTCAGACGTGATGATACGGCTTTTCTGGAACAGGTATGCGCGTTATTGTCCAACCGGTTTTAACCGGCCTCATGCTATTCGACATACAACACCAGTCCTTTCAGGTATTCTCCTTCCGGATGGTAGATGTTGATGGGATGATCGGCCGGTTGATTCAATTGATGAAGTATTCGTACCTGCCGGCCTGAAATTGCAGCAGCAGAAAAAACAGCTTCCCTGAATTTTTCTTTCGTGACGACCTGTGAACAGCTGAACGTAAAAACAATTCCTCCGGGTCGGATCTGTTCAAAAGCCCTTGCATTCAGCTTTTTATAGGCCTGTAGAGCCTGATGCAGGGCATTCCGGTGTTTGGCAAAAGCAGGAGGGTCAAGAATAATCACGTCGTACCTGTTTTTAATTGTCCGCATAAATTCAAAAGCATCGGCCGTATACGATTCATGGCGTGGATCACCCGGAAAATTCAGTTCAACGTTTCGGTTTGTCAGTTCGATGGCTTTTACCGAAGCGTCGACCGAATGTACTTTTTTTGCACCGCCCCGCATGGCATAAAATGAGAAACCACCGCTGTAACAGAACATGTTCAGCACATCTTTTCCGAGGGAATATTGCTGTACCAGATGTCGGTTTTCCCGCTGATCAATGAAGAATCCCGTTTTTTGTCCTTCAACCCAGTCCACATAGAAGGAATTGCCGTATTCTTTCACAATGGTTGGCTCTGATGACCCGTACAGATAATCATTTTCTGGGTTTACGGCCGCTTTCACGGGGAGGGTTTTGTCGCTTTTATCATAAACAGCCGGCAAACGGTCGCCTAAAAGATCCACGAGGTATTGCGCCAGTTCGGCACGGATCAGGAACATGCCGATCGAATGGGCCTGAAGAACTGCAGTACCATTATAGAAATCAACGACCAAACCAGGCATACCGTCTCCTTCGCCATGAACAAGACGGAAAACGTTAGTTTGTTCGTTGTTGAGTAGTCCGAGGGAACGACGGACTGCGATGGCCCCTTCAAGTTTGGCTTTCCAGAAGGAAGCGTCAACCGGTACATCCCTGAATGAAATAATTCTGACAGCGATGGAACCGATCTGATAGTGCCCGATCGCCAGAAAATCATGTGAGGCAGAAACGACCTTTACGAGATCTCCCTCACGTACCTGACCTTCAATTTTTTGATTGGCTCCCGAAAAGACCCAGGGATGAAACCTTTGTAATGATTGTTCCTTCCCTTTACCCAGAACAATAGTCGATTTGATTTCTGTCATAGCGATCCGGCAGCTAAGGAATGAAGGATCTGAAAAGAGATCCAGGCATCAGTGGCCGCGTAGCATTCTTGCGCTTCGGTCAGTTCATCCGCTTCCCAGTTCGACAACCGTTGCGATTTGGATATCCGGACTCCCAATACGATGCCAGCGATTTTTTTCAGGCTGAAATCATTAATTCCATAATCTTTTACCTGCTGCTGAAGCTCTATAAACCCTGCAGGCCTGAACGGACTGACCCGTTGCAGTCCTTTTATATCATCATGAATAGCGACACCAACCTTAAGAATTTCCGGATTGGAAAGGATCTTCTTCAAGGGTTCCGGTAATCCGATTTTGTTTATCCTGAAAAGAAATGCTCTTTTGCCGGTCGATAGTTGCAATAAGGCAACCTGATTCACCTGCCCCCTTTTAAATGACGGCTTGGTTTCGGTATCGAAACCAAGCATTTTTTGACTTGACAAAAAGTTAACGGCCGATTCAAGTTTTTCGTTCTGGTCAACGACAACAATTTCTCCTTCAAAAGCCCTTAATGGTAATTCGTCCAGTTCTTCTCTCGTAATATACTCCTGAAACATTTTCTAATCGTTCTCTTTGTTAAATAGGTCATTCAGCCAATCCGGCCTGCTGTTTTCTTCCTCCCCCGAAGACAGTTGAACATCCTGATTAAAATCAGCCTGACTATATATCAGCGAATGAATAGCCCGCAAACCGTTAACCAGTTTCTGACCCCAGTAGTCTCTGAAATTCGCCATACATGTCCAAAGCGCCTCCTGCATCACCTCTTCGTCTGCCATCCTGTATGAAAGAATAAAATCCTTGAGATCCTGATAAATATCAGTGAGGTTTTCGGATATGGAGGCTGTCAGGGGAGCATCACTAAATTGCATTTCCCGATCAAAAACTTCCTGATAATCGTCATACGGGCCGAGCAGGTTCATGATACGTTGCTGAAGAAAATTGTAGTCCACCTCGGTGACGTATTTCTCAAGCATTTGTTCTTCTGAACTTTCAAATTCAGGAAGGACGCTTGCTTTCAGATAAATCAACGGAAGTAATTTTTGAGCTTTCCCCAACACGACACGTGCATCTTCGCTTCCTGCCGATTCAATAAATTTACAATATTCATTGGCCACTGTTACAAACTCAATTACATTCTTCGAATATACAACCGGATTTAATTGTTCGTCAGTCATAATTGAAAATTATTCTGCAAAAGTAACAAGAATTTCCCGGAACTGAAAACCGGGACCGGAGAGAGTCACAGGGTAAAATAGCACAGAGCACAGCGCATGGAGCATAGCGGAGACCGGAAAAAGGTGCCAAGTCATCTGGATATCTGCTTTTTTTAATTTCTGCTAATAGCTAAAGGCTCTCCTTCTTCCATTCCAGCCTGTTATCGATACGGTGAATGATTTTTCCGTTGTCGATCAACCAACGTACCACCTGAATGATTTCGTCTTCATTACGGTCGATCCTGAAAATAAG
>JBDKTZ010000121.1:0-4885 GCA_039679975.1 Prolixibacteraceae bacterium | reverse complement strand
TGGGCATCAATGCCATCGGCACCGGAACGTTTATTGTCGAGAACTCCACCATTCGCGGACGAAGCCTCATTAACCTGCGCTCCGACTACGGCAGTACCTGGCAGGGCGAATTTATTATCCGCAACTGCACGTTCATTCCCGAAAACGGAAAGCCGGTCAGCGCCGCACTCATCAGCGGATCGTATTCCGGTCAGCACGATTTCGGCTATACCTGTTATATGCCGGAACGGATCACGATCGAAAATCTTCACATTGACGACTCCAGTCACCCGGACGATTACCAGGGACCGGCTATTTTCACTGATTTCAATCCGCAAATGAAAGACGATTCTTACCAGGAGAAATTCCCTTACGTCAAAACCAGGGAAGTGATTCTGGAAGATGTGACTACCGCAAGCGGCAAGCCTTTAAGGGTGAGCGATAATCCCTGGATGTTCAGGGATGTGAAGGTAAACGCCGATTAACCTGCAAATCTGAATTCAGACGGGCACTCGTAATTGGCTGCCGGCAGTGCTAAAAGCTTCTGCCGGCAGTTAATCATTTCTTCATCCGGAATTTCCATTGTTTCCTGCAATCGAAACAGTGATAATACCGCCGGAAAAACGGCAAATAGGCGTAAATGAACAAAACGAGGACAACTGAAAACAAATTCGGTTGTTTCGCTTCTTTTATATTCTCTGAGCCACAATAAGGGCATCTGTTTTTCTCAGCCTTTGAATGGATAAAATAAGTTTCAATCCCCCTGGTTTTCTGTGTCTTACCTTCACAAATATAACCACCTTTTTGGAGTATTTTTAATGCTGCTTCATAATCTTTCTCCGCGACTAAGATCTTAACCCCGCCAATGGCACCGGAATAAAAGTTGTTAACCTGAGCAGTCAACTCATCCTGAATTAATACCTCGATTCCCTGCGATTCAAGATATCCCCTGGCGATATGTGCTTCGTGAGGATAGGTGAAGGTTAAAATGGTTTCCCAATTATTCATGGTTGATTATTTTGTTTCAGTTTTCCGGTTTGATAATCGGGATCAATACGGTGTAAATCGGTAAAAGAATCGCTGCAAAAACATTGCTGAATAATCCGCTTTGTTCAAAAGGCCCCCCAAGCGCGTAAGCCCAGACCACAAACGACAAAGTGGAAATAATTATTTGCGTGGATTTTAAAACTTTCAACACCCGCCACAGATAGAGCGGGGTCAATGTCAGGCATACGCCAAAGACAAGCCAGCTGATCCATTCAGCAACAGATTGCGTGTTGGTGATATTCGCAAGCGTGAGATATAAGCCGACAATTTCGGACGGAATATACTTTAACAACCGGTTAAAGTAATCGTCTTTGCCTTCGACGTTTAGGACAGGGCTGTCTTTTTTTTCCTGTGGCTCTTCTGTTCCCGCGAGTTCCTTTGAAAACGCGATTGACTCGTCTGGATTATAAAAACCACGCAAGTCTTTTTCGGTGATTATTTGTCTTCCCATGTCGGTTTGTTTTTAACGAAATTTACGTCAACCCGCTGAGAATTCAAACACAAGCGCACGAAAAACCTTAATAATGAGCGTGATTTTTTTAGAGAAGCGCTGCAGGCAAGATACCTTGAAGGACTGGTCGGTTGAGACGGATGTAACACGGCAGACCCGATTCCCTCAGTAATGCAAAAAATTTTGCAACTTTGGATAAAACAAGTGTATGAAGCGGCTTGCAGTTATAACAGGTATCCTTTCCGGATTTCTTTTTGGTGTGGCGACGCCGTTCAGTAAGCTGCTGCTGAACGGATTGAATTCGTTTCAACTGGCTGGTTTGCTCTATTTGGGTGCTGCTCTGGCCATGCTGCCTTCCATTTTCCGAAAAAATAATAACCTGAAAGCGCTGTTTCAGCCGGGCAGCCGCGCAAAAACCGCCGGTATCATTTTCTTTGGGGGATTCGCGGGCCCCTTGCTCTTACTGGCCGGTCTGAGGACAGCAAATGCAGCTTCGGTATCAATTTGGCTGAATATGGAACTGGTGGTTACAGCAATTATGGGCGTGCTGATCTTTAAAGATGCGCTCGACCGCAGCACATGGGCCGGAGTTGCCTTAACGCTTTTGGCGGGCATCATCACCACACTGGGCGAAGGCACGAGCGGTATCACTTCAGGTTTGCTGATAACTGCAGCCTGTGCGTGCTGGGCCACAGACAACCACTTAACGGCTATTTCCGATGGCGCTTCTCCTCAAACCGTAACCTTTGTTAAAGGAGCGGTGGCCGGTTCGGTCAATTTAGCGATCGGATGCATCATCGCCGGCCAAATCGTGGCGCTGGAAAGTATCATCCCCGCAGTTATTGTCGGGGTTTTCGCATACGGGATCAGTATCGTGCTCTATGTCACGTCGGCGCAAAACATTGGTGCAACACGAAGTCAGATCCTGTTTTCGACCGCGCCCTTATGGGGGGTGGTGTTGTCGTACTGGTTTGTTCACGAACCGTTTCAATGGGTTCACCTCATCTCGATTGTCCTTTTAGCGCTGGCCGTTGTCATCACGAATACGTTTTCGCATCAACACCGGCATATGCATGTGGTAATGGAACACATGCATTACCACATGCATAATGACGGGCATCATCACCATACGCACGAAGGGGAAGCGGTTCCGGATGGTAAGTGGCATTCGCATTTTCACACCCATCAGGAAATCACACACGACCATCCTCACGACCCGGATCTGCACCACCGCCATAAACATTTTCACCACTCCTGACATAGAGCTGTCACAAGACTGTTCTATCTTTTGGGGGTATTTTTAAACATGAAAATATGAACATCATCGTAGGAACAGTTTATAATGGTCAGTTTAAAATCATTTTGTGATGATGGCAGAATTTTGTATTCTTGTGCGCTTGTTAAACGAATAATCTGCTAACCGGGAAAGATGCGAATTGATCAAGATGATAGGACGGTTTTTGACAACGTCAAGAAGGGAGATCTGCAAGCTTACCATACTCTCTTTCTCCGCTATTTTTCAGATCTGTGTAATTTTCTGCTCTTATACCTGCATTCCAACGAAATCTGTGAGGAAATTGCTCTCGATATTTTTGCCTGGCTTTGGGAAAAGCGCGACTCGGTCGAGATCAAATCATCGGTTCGTAATTTTCTGTTCAGTGCCGCAAAAAACAAAGCCATTACCTCTTACCGGAAGGAACAACGGTATCTTTTTTCAGGCCTCTCTGCCAGCGAACTCCTGATTCCGGAATCAGACCATTCAGAACATATCCTTGAAAATAAAGAGCTTCAGTTTATTATCCAAAAGGCGATCAACGAGCTTCCCGAAAGAAGCCGGCAGGTCTACCAGATGGCGTGGGAAGAAAATCTTTCGTATAAGGAAATTGCTGCTCAACTCAATTTGAGTCCCAAAACAGTCGAAAATCATATCAGCATTGCTCTTCGGAAACTCCGCGAATCTTTAAAGCCATACTATAAACAGATATTCAGCTTGTTACTGCTGATTTCACCGATTGACTGATTTTTTTTCAGATTTCAGTTGGGGGTTTTTTTTGAAGTCTGCGACATATCAATGAATGCCATTTTTATGAACAGACAGAACGAAATACCCTGGAATGCTGTTTCTGCTTTTTTGAAGCACGAAGCAGATCAGCAACAAAAAGATGCCATTGCAGACTGGTTGAAAGAGTCTGCTGAGAATCCTGCCTTACTGCGGGAGATAGCCTCAACCTGGCAGCTAACCCGGAAAACTCCCGACTTTTATAAGCCTGAAGAAGAGATATTCTGGAAAAAACTGACAGAGAGGATCGAAAAAAAGCGCCTGCGGAAAGTTTCTTTTGTGCGTTACTACAAATGGACTGCCGCTGCCGCGGTCCTGATCTTCATATTCCTTTCCGGGTTATGGCTGGGGAACCGGTCTTTAAACCATCGGTCAGAGTCAACGGCTTATGCCGAAGTTGTTGTTCCTCCCGGAAGCCGGACACAGACAATCCTTCCCGACGGATCCAGGGTTTGGCTAAACTCAGGAGCTACGCTTCGCTATCCGGCTAAATTTGGAGAGAATACCCGCGAAGTCGATGCCTCGGGAGAATGTTATTTTGAAGTTGCCAGGGATAAAAAGCGGAGATTCATCGTGCATTGCACCGGATTGAGTGTTCAGGTTTTTGGTACTACTTTCAATATTAATGAAAATGCCGGTATCAACGAAACGGTCGTTTCCTTGCTCGAAGGGAATGTTCAGGTCGTCGATCATGATGAACAACTGCTTGCTTCTCTTTTGCCGGGCGAACAACTGATATTCTCAGAAGGAAAGAGCCGGGTTTGTGAGGCGAAAAACATAGCAGCGTTAACCTCATGGATCAATAACACGCTGGTTTTTGACGACCAGCCCATTCAGGACGTCATCAGCTACCTGCAGGGATGGTACGGCATAAAAATCCGGACAGATACTGATTTACTGCAATCGAAACACCGTTACACTTTTAAAGTGAAGACCGAAAGCCTTCGGGAAGTGCTTGATATGATATCTGTAATCACCCCCATCACATATAAAATTGAAGGAGAAAATGTGCGTATCAGCTATAAAGAGAAAGCGGGGAGTTGAAAATCCCCGCTCTGCTTAATTATTGTTAAATCCGATTCGAATCATCCCGGCTGTCTGGAAAACTAAATGGAGATGATCCGACTCATAAATTAACCGATCAAAGTTATGGAAAAAAATGGTAATGAACCTGTGGCTGGTTTTCCCATCCACAAAAAAATGATGCTTTCTATGCGACTAACCTTGTTTCTGATGCTGCTCGGCATGTTCAGTACACATGCCGCAACGTATGCGCAAAAAACCAGGCTGGATCTTAGTTTCAAAGATCGTCAGGTCAGGGACATCCTGAATCAGATTGAGGAACAATC
>JBDKTZ010000495.1:0-18486 GCA_039679975.1 Prolixibacteraceae bacterium | reverse complement strand
GCATTAACCTGAAGAAGAAAAAAAAGGATCGTTGTAAAAGTCATACATCCAAATTATGCCTTAATGGGTTTAAAGATAATGATGATCCGACAAATCCAATAGTTATAATGATCAAATGATCATCCTTACCCTCACGCGGCAGGTTTCCCTCCGGATTCTGCGAATGTGACACCATCTGCCAAAGAAGCAGGCATCAGCCCATCTTTTACGCGGCAGTGGTCTGTACATCAGCGCCTGGCTGCAGCAGGCGGAAAGGGAATAATGCGAATGGCCCGGCCCCCTGATGGTTGGAGGCTTACATGCAGCACGGTTCCCCGGGTGACCTCTGTTTGTTCTGTCTTCACATGGGTACGGGTATTCACGGTTTCGTCGTCCGAATAAATGACCGCCCGGTACGACCGGCCATTGTCCAGGAACGACAACGGGATATTCAGTTCGCGCGGATCATTGTTGGTGATGGTCCCGACAAACCATTCATCGCCGCTGCGGCGGGCTACGGTGATGTATTCGCCAATCTCCCCCCCGATCACTTTGGTATCGTCCCAGACCGTGGGCACGGCATCCCAGAATTCCAGTTCAGGCTCCCCCTGGTAGTCGTCGGGCCTGTCGTACCAGTACATCCACTGCAGCGGACTGTAATAAATCACCGGCAGGGCAAGCTGATGCGCTGCCGTTGTCCGGATATGACGGTCAGGATGCCCCAGTTCCTTCCTGAAATAATAGCAGAAAGTGTAGTCGGCTGCGCCCGCCACAAAACGGGTGAACGGCAGGATCGTATTGTTGGTGGCATCGGGCATTTCCTCGTTGCCGCGCACGCCTTCCTGGGTCATCAGGTTGGGATAGGTACGGCTGAAGCCGGTGGGCCGGTATTCGTCATGGATATCCACCATCAATTCATATTTGGCGCACTTCTTTACCGCCTCGTGCAGCCAGGTGGTCCAGCGGTGGGAGCCCACCTGTACAAAGCCGAACTTGATCCCGGCCACACCCCATGAGCGGAATAACGGCAGGAGGGTATCCAATTGTGCGGCAAGCGCCCTTTGATTGACATACAGGAACACGCCGATACCTTTTGACCGGGCATAGCGGATCGCTTCGGGCAGGTCGAGATCGCCTTTGGGATTCCGGTGCGGATCGACGGTCACGGTGGTGGCATCGGACGATGCAGCATATTCGTAGCCGTACCACCCGGCATCAAAATGGATGTACTGCAGGTTCCGGGCAACGGCAAAGTCGACCAGTTTCTTTGCTCCTGAAGTGGAAAGGGTAACCTCGCGCATCACCTTTCCCGGTTTGATCCAGTCCGTCTGATCCAGGGCGCACGGCGGGTTCAAATTCAGAATCAGGTCGTTGTTCTCCGGCAACTGCCCTGCCTTTTCGGCGACCATCACGACCCGCCAGGGCGAGGCGAAGGGAGCGATCTCATCCACCGCGCCGTACATGGAACATTCAACAGTATTGGGTCTGCTTTCCGACAGCCTGAATTTTGTGCGGGCATAATTAACCATCTCCGCCTCGGCCAGGCAAACAAAAAGGCCGTTGGAAACCTGCACGGTAAGCGGACGGTCCGACTCCCCGGGCCAGTCCTTCAGAGGCAGCAGCCGGTGCAGCGACTGCGCCATCGGCGTAAACCATGCGCGGGTATGTTCCGGGAAAGTAAAACCGGTGGTCTCTCCGGTAATATGCAGGTAAGGGCCTCCGTTTAGTGCCTCAGGAAAGAAATAGCGGAACGCGATCCCTTCGTTATAGGCGCGCACCACGATCTTTAATTCCCGCTCCGGACGATTTTCCCTGACAACCGTAAAAACGGCTTCCCGATAATGATCGCGCACCGTATGGCGTTCGCCGTAAACAGGATGCCACGTGGTGTCCTGCGTCCTTTCTGACCGGTCTTTTAAAACAAGCCCGTTCGTCCAGCTTTCGCCGTTACAGTCAATACCCAGCGCCGATTCCAGCACGACCGGCTGTTCCATGTAGCGGATCAAGTAATACATGCCTTCCGGTTTGACCGAAAACTTCAGGGACAATTTTCCGTCGGGCGACCCGACTTCAGCAGGAATGTCGCGGGAATTCGCATGGAAACACACAGACAAAATCGCAATCAGAAAGAAAAGCCGGTCTTTCATAGGTCCAGGTTTAAAAAGTTTGGCCGAATTAATACATTTTCCCCGAAAAAACCAAGATACAGCTATTTTCTGAATCGTTACAAGACTAAAGCAAAAAGGTAACACATGAAGTTTGAAGGAGTCATTTTTGATCCGGACAGCACGCAGGTCAATTCGCCTGATAATATCGCTGATTCGATGAACGCGGTGCTGCAGCAGAATCATTTTCCGTTAAGTTCACTCTGAATCAAACAAATTCCGTAACTTGTGTTAGAGAAAAGAAACAATCCCATGAAAACAAAAAAGGTATCCGAAAAAAAGACTGCTCCGAAAGCGGAAAAGAAGGCCACAAAAAAGAACCCCCTGCCAAAGGAACTTCTGAAAAAAACAGACGCATACTGGCGTGCGGCCAATTACCTGTCGGTTGGTCAGCTCTACCTCCGCGACAATCCTTTACTCCGGGAACCGTTACAGCTTTCGCATGTCAAATCGGTGCTTCTCGGGCACTGGGGCACCACTCCCGGGCAGAACTTCATTTATGTGCACCTGAACAGGGTCATAAAAAAGTTTGACCTGAATATGATCTATATTTCCGGGCCGGGACATGGCGGGCCGGCACTGGTGGGCAATACCTATCTCGAAGGCACTTACAGCGAGGTTTATCCGGATGTTACCCGGGACGAGGCCGGACTGAAAAAACTGTTTACCCGGTTCTCCTTTCCCGGCGGGATCCCGAGCCATGTTTCCCCCGAATGTCCCGGATCGATCCATGAAGGCGGCGAGCTTGGCTATTCACTCAGCCATGCCTTCGGAGCCGTGTTCGATAATCCCGGTCTGATCGTTGCCTGTGTTATCGGCGACGGGGAAGCAGAAACAGGGCCGCTGGCTACAGCGTGGCACTCCAACAAATTCCTGAACCCGGTCAGCGACGGAGCGGTGTTACCTATTCTGCATCTCAACGGTTACAAAATCGCCAACCCGGCGGTATTCGACCGGATCCCGCGTAAAGAGCTGAAACAACTGCTGCTCGGTTATGGCTGGGAACCCTGTTTTGTGGAGGGCGATAAGCCCAAAAAAATGCATCAGGATATGGCCGCGGCACTGGATAAAACCATCCGGACCATTCAGAAGATCCAAAGGAAAGCGCGGAGCGGCAACGACTCCACGCGCCCCCGCTGGCCGATGATCGTGCTTCGGTCACCCAAAGGCTGGACCGGTCCGAAAGAAGTTGACGGTGTACAGGTTGAAGATACTTTCCGTTCCCACCAGATCCCGTTGCTGGCCGATGCCGATCATCCCGGCCATTTAAAGCTTCTTGAAAGCTGGATGAAGAGTTATAAGCCTGAAACGCTTTTTGATGAGCAGGGTCACCTCTTAACCGAGCTGGCTGAACTCGCACCGGAAGGCGACCACCGGATGGGTTCCAATCCGAACGCCAACGGCGGGTTGCTTTTACACGATCTGCATCTGCCTGACTTCCAAAAGTTTGCGATCGATGTCCCGTCGCCGGGATCTGTGAAGACCGCCGATACGCATGAACTCGGGAAGTACCTCAGCGATGTGGTTAAGCTGAATGAGGAGCAGCGCAACTTCCGGATCTTCGGTCCGGATGAGACCCTCTCCAACCGGTTGCATGGCGTATTCGACGCCACGAGCCGTCAATGGGAAGCCAAAACGAAAAAGAATGACGAATTTCTTGCACCGGATGGCCGGGTCATGGAAGTACTTAGTGAACACCAGTGTGAAGGATGGCTCGAAGGTTATCTTCTCACCGGAAGGCATGGCCTCTTTAACTGCTACGAAGGGTTTATCCACATTATCGATTCGATGTTCAACCAGCACGCCAAATGGCTGAAGGTAAGCGCCGAACTGCCCTGGAGAAGGAAGATCGCATCCCTGAATTACCTGCTTGCCTCGCATGTCTGGCAGCAGGCCCATAACGGCTTTACCCACCAGGATCCCGGTTTCATCGATCATGTGGTCAACAAGAAAGCGTCGGTCGTACGGGTTTATCTTCCGCCCGATGCCAACTGCCTGCTTTCGGTTTGGGATCATTGTTTAAAAAGCCGCCACTACGTCAATGTGGTCGTGGCGGGAAAATATCAGGCTCCGCAGTGGCTAAATATGGATCAGGCGATCGAACACTGCACCCGGGGGATCAGTATCTGGGAATGGGCCGGCAACGATCAGGGAGCAGAGCCCGATGTGGTAATGGCCTGCTGCGGCGATGTGCCTACGCTCGAAACGCTGGCTGCCGTTTCCATTCTCCGGGAGCATCTGCCCGCATTAAAGATCAGGGTAATCAACGTGGTCGACCTCATGAAGCTGCAACCCGATACGGAACATCCGCACGGGCTGAGCGATCCCGATTTCGATGCCCTGTTCACCAAAAACAAACCGGTCGTGTTCGCCTTCCATGGATACCCGTGGCTGATCCATCGCCTCACCTACCGCCGCACCAACCATGTCAACCTGCACGTTCGCGGCTATAAGGAAGAAGGCACCATCACCACGTACTTCGACATGACCGTTTTAAATGATATGGACCGGTTCCATCTGGTACAGGATGTGATCAACCGGATACCGCAACCCGGCGATGAGGGAGCCAAATTAATCCAGTTGATGAAGGACAAGCGGACCAAACACAGACAGTACATCTACCGGTATGGTCAGGACATGCCGGAAATCAGGAACTGGAAGTGGAATGCCTCTTTTTCGGTGAAGTCAACAGATCTGTTGTGACTAAAAGGCTATCTTTGGCATTCTAACCGCAAAAAAAGGTAATACATGAAGCTTGAAGGAGTCATTTTTGATCTGGACGGCACGCTGGTCAATTCGCTCGACGACATAGCCGATTCGATGAATGCAGTGCTGCAGCAGAACCATTTCCCGGCACATCCAAATGAAGACTATAAGCTCTTTATCGGCAACGGTCTCCGGAATCTGGTGCGGACAGTACTTCCCGAAGCGTTCAGGACTGACGAAAAACTGGTTGGCAGGTGCCTGACTTCGATGGTCGAAATTTACAATGGCAACTGTTTGAATAAGACAAAACCTTATGCGGGGATCACCGGATTGCTGGATGAACTGGCCTCACGCAGGGTCAGGATGGCCATTCTTTCCAACAAAAATGACGGGCTCACCAAAAAGATCGTACAGGCTTTGCTGCCGGGATGGAACTTCGCGCAGGTCGTTGGACTGACCACCGAAGCGCTTAAAAAGCCCAATCCGGCCGAAGCGCTGCGAATAGCCCGTGAAATCGGCATTTCTCCCACGAATATCCTCTACGCCGGCGATTCAGGCACTGACATGCAAACCGCGAACAATGCCGGCATGTTTGCCGTGGGCGTATTGTGGGGTTTTCGCTCCAAAGAAGAGCTTCTTTCGAACGGTGCAAAAGTTGTGGTTGAATATCCGGAAGACCTGATCAAAATGCTGTAAGCCTTGTCAAAAAGGTGGGGATCAGTTCATCGCTTATCCGGCAGCATAAAACCGGCAATACCTATGTTTTCGGAAAAGCAGACCGGCAAAATCGAAAAAGCCCGGACATGAACTGCCGTTTATCAAGCTGATCTGAAGCTGTCCAGATATTCCTGCAGCTTTCTGAAATATTCACCGACATGATACCCGTCAACCAATGCATGGTGCACCTGGACGGAAAACGGGAGCAGCACCTTTTCCCCTTCATGAAAATATTTTCCCCACGAGATCCGGGGCACGGCGTCATTCCGGTTGAGCGTGATCGTGTGCGAGATATGGGTGAAAGAAATCCAGGGAATGCAGGTAATATAAAGAAAGTCATCCCTTCCGGCGATCGGGCCAAGGTTAAAATAAGCCGGCTGGCCCGCTGACGTTTCCCTGGCAGCCTGAATAAAATCGGCCATGCTGCCGTTCACCTCGACGGTAAGCAGTTTAAAGAGATCGTCATCACTGTCCCTGCTCATTTCCGTAAAAGAAGGATGAACCCGCTCATGGAGCACGACCTGTTTGTTTTCGCGGATGCGGTACCTGAAGTTCTCGCAGCGGTTGGCCACATCAGTCACAGCATAGATCAGCGCATAATATAACGGAAACTGATTTTCCCTGCTGTAAGCCAAAAACCGGGTCAGATCCATGTTGGCGCAAATATTATACTGGGGGTGATCGGCGCGGTAAAAGAACTCAAAGTGTTCCTTCCGCTTCCAGGTATTCAGGTCAATAATTTTCATCATAGGGCAGTATATTTAAAGGGACTTCCGGGCATTAGCCATGAAACAGTTCCGCATCACAAATATCGAAAAAGTTTTAATTATCCTTAAAGCTTTCGGGAGTCGAGCTGAAAGTTTTAAGTATCCTTAAAACTTTTCCGGTTTCTCCTGAGTGGCTTTTGAAATATCTGGTCCATGGTATCTGTGATCACAAATGGTGATGGCACATTCCCGATTTCCTCATAAGCAAATTTTGGTCAGGCCCAGTCGACTGCCGCAAAGTTTCTTCTGATTGTTTTATGGTATTTCACCGCGGGGTAACCCATGATCACAAATACGCCTTCGCGGCTGGTATGACGGATGCCGTGTTTCTCGCGGAACCGCTTTGCAGCCGCCCCGCTTTGGATCATCGGATGAATGGCGCCGAGCATGCAGGTACCCAATCCCATCGATTCGGCGGCCAGCATGGCATAGGTGGCGGCGATCAGCGGGTCGGCGGGATCACAGAAGGGCGATCCGTAAAAGTACAGGGAAACCGGAGCATCGTAGTTGATCACGTTCACACCTTTGCGCATATGCTCCAGGTAAGTCTCCATGCAGGGTTTCACAAAGCCACGGAACAGCTCATCATTGGCCTTACCCCAAAACGGCCTCATCAGGGCAAGGAACCAGGCTGAGGTAAACCATTTCATCTTTCCAAGGTAGTCGCAAAAGTCTTCGGCAAAGGCGCGCACCTTCTCTTTGCTGTCGAGCACGAGCACATGCACATCCGAAGGCGGCAGGCCCATGGGCGCCGTTTGCGCCGCTTCGAGCACCTGGTCAATCAGTGCTTTTTCAACAGCGACATCCTTAAATTCCCTGACGCTGCGCCTCCGCTGCATGAGCGCCTTCATCGCTTCGGGTGAAGCCGCGCCCTGACGGTCGGGCAGGTCGAGCAGATCGGAACAAGAAGAACAGCGCCCCTCAATCGTAACCGCCCCGTTGGGACAGATCATCATGCAATGGCCGCAGCCGATGCAGCCAAACACAGGATGCTCCGTTTGCCGCACCTTCTGATCTACGATTTCAATGCTGAAATCCTTACAAACCGTTACGCAAAGGCCACAGCCATTGCAAAGGTCCTCGTTAATCATAATCCGGGCAATTTCTTTTGTCCGTGTAGTCGGGATAGCCATAAGCTGGTTTTTCCGGTAAAGGTAAAAACAGTTCTGCTAATTATTTAAAACACATCGAAGGTTTTGGTCATATCCATCCATATTGATCACTTTTACAGCGGTAGCAGCAGCATTCGTCCAATCCCTTTGCTGAAGGTATACTTTAGCCAGCAGATAACTTTTCTCTACACGCCCTTCGTCCGGTTAATACTTTGATCAAAAGGTTTCCTCATAAAACGGTGAACAACCGGTACGTTCTCCGGAATTTTCGTTTATAATCGAAGAAATAATGTAAAATTTTCGTATATAAACGAAAATTCTCTTATATTTGTCTTTCGGAAAATCAAAGAAATGATCACGAGAGACATCTATAGAGTCATTAAGGATAGATTATTCCAGGGGAAAGCGATTATTCTTACGGGACCCCGGCAAGTTGGAAAAACCACTTTTTTAAAACAGCTTATAGCAGCGAGCAGCGAGCAAAATATTTCATTTTTTAATTGTGATGAACCGGATATAAAAATTTTGTTGGAAAATGTTACCTCAACACAGCTAAAAGCTTTAATAGGTAGAAACAGGCTGGTGCTGATCGACGAAGCGCAGAAGGTGGACCAGATCGGCTTAACCTTGAAGCTAATGGTTGATAACATAGAAGGTATTCAGGTGATTGCCACGGGCTCATCTGCCTTCGATTTGAGAAACAAGCTGAATGAACCCCTTACCGGAAGAAAATTTGAATATCATTTGTATCCTTTCTCTACAAATGAACTAATCAGCGATACAACGATCCTGGAAGAACGCCGTCTGCTGGAGCAACGGATGATTTACGGAATGTACCCCGATGTGGTCAATCATCCTTCTGATACGACGAGCTTGTTAAGAGAATTATACAACAGTTATTTATTTAAAGATATTCTGGCCTATCGCGATATGCGCCGTCCTGAACAGCTGAACAGGTTACTCACAGCCCTGGCTTTGCAGGTAGGTAATGAAGTGTCCTATAATGAATTGGGCCAAATTGTGGGAATCGACAAAGAAACGGTAGAACGTTATCTTGATCTGCTTGAAAAAGTCTTTGTTGTCTTTAGATTGAACTCTTTCAGCCGAAATATGCGTAATGAGCTGAAGAAAAGCAGAAAAATATATTTTTACGATAATGGTATCCGGAATGCAGTCATTAGCAACTATGCACCGTTAACCCTTCGGAATGACAGTGGTGCATTATGGGAGAACTTCTTCATCAGTGAGCGCAAAAAGTATAATGATTATCATGGTATCTATCCCAACGCCTATTTTTGGAGAACTCATTCCCAGCAGGAGATTGACTATTTGGAAGAACGTGACGGTGTGCTTTATGCATTTGAGCTGAAATGGAATGAACGCAGAAAGAGTAAGCTCCCAGCCTCTTTTGCTGTCGCTTATCCCAACCACAAGTTTGAAGTAGTTACTCCTGCCAATTACTTAAAATACATAATGACAGCGAACAGCGATCTTAATCTAAAACAATAGCTGGTCAGGGCCAGTCGACTGCAGCAAAGCTTCTCCGGATGGTTTTGTGGTATTTCACGGCCGGGTAACCCATGATCACAAACACGCCTTCGCGGCTGGTATGGCGAATGCCGTGCTTTTCGCGGAAACGTTTGGCAGCCACCCCGCTTTGGATCATCGGATGAACGGCGCCGAGCATGCAGGTCCCCAATCCGAGCGATTCGGCCGCAAGCATGGCATAGGTGGCAGCGATCAGCGGGTCGGCGGGATCACAGAAGGGAGATCCGTAAAAGTACAGGGCGACCGGAGCATCGTAATTGACCACATTCACTCCCTTGCGCATATGCTCCAGGTAGGTCTCTATGCAGGGTTTCACAAAGCCACGGAACAGCTCATTATTGGCCTTACCCCAAAACGGCCTCATCAGGGCAAGAAACCAGGCGGAAGTAAACCATTTCATCTTTTCGAGGTAACCGCAAAAGTCTTCAGCAAAGGCACGCACCTTCTCTTTGCTGTCGAGCACGAGCACATGCACGTCCGAAGGCGGCAAACCCATGGGCGCCGTTTGCGCCGCTTCGAGCACCTGACTGATCAGTGCTTTTTCAACATGGACATCCTTAAATTCCCTGATGCTGCGCCTCCGTTGCAGCAGCGCCATCAGCGCATCGGGCGAAGCCGCGCTATGACGGTCAGGCAGGTCGAGCAGGTCGGAGGAAGAAGAACAGCGCCCCTCAATCGTAATCGCTCCGTTGGGACAGATCATCATACAATGGCCGCAACCGATGCAGCCAAACACAGGATGCTCCGTTTGCCGCACCTTCTGATCAGCGATTTCAATGCTGAAATCCTTGCAAACCGTTACACAAAGACCACAACCATTACAAAGGTCCGAGTCGATGCGAATCTGTGCATTTTCTTTTGTCCGTGTTGTCGGGATAGCCATATTTCGGTTTTTTTTGTAAAGGTAAAGAAGCTTCTGCTAACTATTTAAAATACACCGATCTAATAAACAGAATTTTTTAAAAACGTATTAACTTTGAGCCAGACAAGCCGGATCACAACATGAAGAAATTCTATTCCTTACTTTTGTGCGTCGCCTTCTTTTTCGCAGCCTGTGAAAAAGACGATTCCATTCCAATGCCGAAAGGGACTTTTAAGGCGACTTCCATCGCCGAAAATTTGCCGGTTCGCGGCTTTACGAAGCAAGGAGAAATCACCAGTACCGCAACTATCAACCGGATCCTGGATGATTACGCCAATTATATTCCGGAATCCTGGGACCTGTCTTTTACAGCAGTGGATCTGCCGGACGGGCAGATTCGAATTCAGGATTCATTCGTCGAATATACGTTTATGAATGAACTGCTTCAGTACGATTACACCAGGAACGATGAGTTTTTGTTCCTTGAAATGCAGGATTCCGTCACTGTAACAGCAAGCTATTCCGTTTATTACATTCAGTTGTTTAATGCGCTGAATGTTTATCCTCTTCCGACATTCAAAGAATACAATGTGCCCACACCAACCGGATTTTATATTGTAAGCAAATACAAGGACAAACGATATATCGAAATCATTGATGAAAATACCCTCCGGATGCATTTTGTAAGATACCTGTATGGGGAGAACTATACTGAACCTGAGAACCAGACATTCTGGATCTTACCGGTCGAATTGAATAATTATTTCAGGGAAAACGGGTATCCGGCTATCAAGGAAGATGATGCCGTGCTGGTCAAGGAATTTGAGATTGAATACCGGAAAAGATGAAGAATAAAGCAGAAAAGTACAGCAGCGAATTATTGGCGAACGTTCTGGATGAGATTAGTCCTGCAGAACAGGAAAAAATCGACAAAAGAATGTTACTTGCCGCCAGAATTGACGATACAAGAATGGCCAGAGGCTTAACCAGGAAACAGCTTGCCCATGCATTGGGCAAGCAACCTTCTGAAATTACCAAATGGCTAAGCGGTACCCATAATTTTACCTCCGACACTCTCTTTGATTTGGAGAGGGTACTAAAAACTACTTTCAGATCAACGCTACCATGATTCAATCCTCTAAATTTCTAAACAGTTTCTTATCACGTTTTTGGCAATGCAAATTGCTTATTGCCAAAAATGTGATAAATTTCCCCTCGATAGGATGTAACAGATGAAAATCAATAGAGAAACAAGCAATCACGTTGCTCATTATTAAGTTCTCTTATCGTTCGGTGCTCCTTCGCTAACGGTAGTTTGCCGTAAGGGTCAATGAAAGATGATCCATTTCCCTAATCCGGGAACTTTTTTACAAATTGAAAGTTGAATTTTCAATTTGTAAAAAATGATTGACAGAAAGGAAATTTGAAAATTCACGGAGTATCTACGCTTTATCCGAGCTTTTGAGTGCCCTCTGTTATGCTTGGGCTATCCATTTTATCATCATAAATCGTGATGACATCATTCAATTTCCCGGTTCTGATGGCTGAAGGGAATTGTCAGAAATTTTCTATAATTTTGTTACATGAAGTTGGATTCAAGGAAAATAACAATCATAAAAACGTATTTCAAGGACCGCCCGGTCCTGAGAGCGTATGTTTTTGGCTCGTATGCGCGTAATGAGGCAGATAGCCAAAGTGACCTCGATATCCTTGTCGATCTGGATTATTCTCAGCGGATTGGATTGCAGTTCATCCAGATGAAGATCGATCTGGAACAACTTCTGAACACCAAAGTGGATCTCGTTTCTTCCAATGGTCTGTCAAAATACATGAAACCGGCGATCGATCATGAGAAAAAACTGATTTATGCGAAGTAATTTGGGAGACAAAGCCAGACTCCGTCATATCTATGACACTATTCTTGAAATAGAAACCTAACTCGTCGATAAACTATCATAAAGAGAGGTAACTATGAAAAATTTGAACCGGTATTTTCCTCAGTCAATTCCTCATCCTTCCGAAACCCTTTCGGAAAAGTTACAGGAAATGGGAATGGGACCGAAGGAACTGGTTATTCGTACCGGCAAGCCAGAAAAAACAATTACCGCCGTGTTAAACGGCGAGAGTTCCGTAACACCGGAAATGGCTATCCTTTTTGAGCAGGTGCTAAAAATCCCCGCTCATTTTTGGCTAAAGAATCAAAGTGATTATGATGAGTATCATAAAGGATTGCTCGCCTGCCACATGGGATGAAAATTTATCGTGCTGATAGACCTGGAGGGAGAGGGTCGTATTTGCTGAGCATCATTTTGACTCCATTGCACATTTAAATTTAATTCCCAATTCTTCAATCAGCTGAAAATCGTTCATCCAGGATATATTCATCTTATCGCACACGTTAGGAATTTTTACTCTCGTAGAATTTAATGCGGTTACTTTTTCCTCCTTCGTCACAACTACAGCATTTTCTCTTAATGCATGAGCTATAACCCAAGGGTCGGCCAGTGACCGCGCCTTCGTATTATCAACTAAAAATTTATGATTTGGATCTGCGGAATAGATATCCTTCAGGCATTTTGTAACTTGCTCGTCAATCTTCTTAATAGGGATTTTGCTCGTTTTCAGCCAATTTGACAAATCATCATCCGTTCTGACTATCTCATCATAGACCATCTCAGGCATAAAGACTATGTTTTGAGTTCCCAAATAATCCAGTAAACCCCAATAATCAGGGCATATTTTGGGCGAATAGTATTTTTGCCATGCCTGAATCAGCACATTTGCATCTAAACAGTATTTTCTTACAGTCATGCTCATCTGTACATTTGTGCTTCAAGTTTGGGGAACTTATTTACATGAACGTTTAACAGGTTACTTGCCAATGATGGTTCAATTATACCCCCACGAAATGCATCCAATACTGTTTGGGTGAATAATCGACTATTTCTGTTTAATTGCAGTAGAAAATAATTTGGTCCGCCTTTTTTTTCTTTCTGCTTTTGCCTTAATTTTCTATCTTCTTCTCTTTTTAAAAATTCATTATACTCATAATCTGCCTGATGTTTTAAATTTTTATATGCACTTAATGATATGATATTTAGATTTAAAGCTCTTACCAACAAGGCAAATGCGCTCACCCCGACAGCTTTTGCGCTTTTAAAAACTTCTCTGGCATTATCAAATACCTTTTTATCCAGATTTTCCACAAATTCTATTGGCATCAAAGCATTAGCGGCAACTTCGTTGCAGAATAGTTCTATCGGATTGAAATCATCCGGATTCTTTATGGACGGCTCGATATTATTGGAAATTCCTGTTTCAGAAATCCAGAGATGTGCAAGTTCATGAACCAATGTAAAAAGCTGAGGTGCGTTCCAATCATCTGAATTTATGAACACAAAGGGTGCATAATTATCAGCAATTGCAAAACCCTGAATTTCATCTGAATCTAATTTTAGTCTTGAATGGATAAAACTAGTTCTCGAAATAAAAACCCCTTTTGATTCCGCTTTATCAATCCATTCCGAAATGGGATTATTCGATTTGTAATTTAATGGATCAATATTTAACTCATTTAAAATATCTTGTGCTACTATTCGGGGATTATCCTTTATCGTATATCGACCAATAAACGGCACTTTATTTTCATTGTTTTCTTTATTTGCATCACTTATCCATGCCTGCTTTTGTTGAATTTCACGGATTATAAAAATCGAGGACGTACTCAATTCTATCGAACCAGCTTTTCGGAAATCTTGTAATGGTTGAAAATCATTTGGCACATCCGGAAGAAAGAATAAGGCAAATGGTCTCCTGTAAGCCTTCGCAAGTTTTTGTGCTTGTCTTATTGTGGGATAATCTTCTCCATTTTCCCATTCTTCGAATTTCTCAACGGGAACAGCAACTTTAGATGCAGCAATTTCCTTAGTCATTTTGGCTGATTCTCTTGCCCATTTAAAAACTTTTGCTGTTATGTATGCTTTATCTGCCATATGTAACAAAAATACAACTTTTTACCTCAAACCCGGATAATTTTTGTGAAACGCAGCTCTACCTTTGACCTGCTTTTGTTATGTCTGGGCCAAGGCATTATCATCACGAATTTTGATGACTCACTGAATAGTGAAGGTGAAGGCAGGGGCTTCAACCTTATACAGCATCCTGTATAGGAACTACTCCGCGTACATTAAGCAGAATACGAACAAATAATAAATTGGGCATGCAATAATTGACTTATGACAGTTTTAGCATATACTTAATGCCTAAATTTGCACCCGAATTTAGAATTATGAATATACAAGTTAATAGTTCTTCTGCATTTGCAGATACCAAACCCCATTATGAGTTATTAGATGGATTAAGAGGTGTAGCAGCATTACTGGTTATCTGGTATCATGTCTTTGAGGGTTTCGCCTTCGCTGGTGGTGGCATGATTACATCTATCAATCATGGCTATTTAGCAGTAGACTTCTTTTTTATGTTGTCGGGATTTGTTATTAGTTATGCCTATGATGACAGGTTGGGTAAATCCATGAATCTCAAAGATTTTTTCAAACGTCGTCTTATCCGTTTGCATCCCATGGTAATTATGGGGGTATTAATCGGTGTCGTATTCTACCTCCTGCAAGGTGGTGTTAAGTGGGATGGAACACCTGTTCCGGCTTCCATGATAATTATTGCCGCAGTATTAGGTATGCTTTTCATTCCTGCTATACCAGGTGCTTCTTACGAGATTAGAGGTAATGGCGAAATGTTCCCATTGAATGGACCAAGTTGGTCTCTATTCTTTGAATACATTGGCAACATATTGTACGCTATCTTTATTCATCGTTTTTCAAACAAAGTTCTTGCTATATGGACCGGTATGTTAGGCTTAGGATTAGGGTATTTTGCCTTGATTGATGTGGCTGGATATGGCTGCATTGGTGTTGGTTGGACACTTGATACCGTTAATTTTACAGGTGGCCTTTTGCGAATGCTATTCCCGTTCTCTTTGGGTATGCTGTTAGCTCGAAATTTCAAACCGTTCAAGACTAATGGTGCATTTTGGACTTGCTCAATTGTATTAGCGTTACTATTCCATGTTCCATATGTGGCGGGAAGTGGTGCAATAAGTTACAATGGTATTTTTGAAATGTTATGTTTGGCAATTATATTTCCTATACTTATTTGGGTTGGAGCATCTGGAAAAACTACAGATAAGACATCTGACAAAATCTGTAATTTCTTAGGAGATATTTCATTCCCAGTCTATATTATCCATTATCCAATCATGTATCTATTCTACTCATGGCTAATAGAGAACAAACGATATACATTAGGTGAAACATGGTATGTTGCAATTCTTGTAATGATTGGAAGTATATTGATAGCATACTTATGTCTTAAACTTTACGATGTGCCAACCAGAAAATGGCTTAGCAAAAAGTTTGTTTCAAAATAATAGCATATCTCAATGATGTACTTTCTTTTATAAAGAATTAAAAAATAGTTGCGAGCTTATCTTTCGGGAATCCCGAAAATCCTCGCAACTATTTTTGTCCTGCGCCCTGAGTGGGTTATTAGGGCAAAGCCATAATCATGACATAATAAAGGGTGAAGCCAGACGGCTTCACCCTTTTGTTTAGCTGGTTTGGTTTAATTGGAAATGGTCAGTTTTTTGTAAAGCGAATGTCAGCCAGGTAGAGGACAACCTGCTTATTGGCATTGTAAGTAAATGACCTGGGTTCGTGTCCGATATTGAACACGATAACCCGGTTACGACGATTTGAATTGTCGCCTCCGTCGTTGGGGGTCATGTTGATGGCATACTCCCGCCACTCATTCCGGATCTGGCTGATCTGGATCCAGTTCGACTGACTTTGCGACACATCCCAGTTCTGCTGGCCATAGATGCTGTTGTTCCCGAAGTTCCACATGTAGTTCATGGGCCTGATCCAGGGTTGCAGGAATACGTTGTTGCTGCCGCTCATCAGCTCTGCCGAACTTCCGCAGAACATCTTAAAACGGAGCGTCTTATACCGTTGGTTATCGTAGCGGTACTCCTTGGGAAGACACATGGCCAGCGAAGCGCTTCTCATCCGGATCACACATTTATATACGTTGCTGCCATCATTTTGGATAAGTTGCTCCAGGTGCAGATCGACCGGCTCACCGTTCACCACCTCGTTGTGCGGATCGAACTTGCCAATGTCGGTGAGTCCGCTTCGGGGCAGAAAGTCGCCCGAATAATACGGGTACATTTCCCAGTTGTTGTCGACTACCTTGCCGTTCACGAAGAACTGCGGCGGGATAAACGCCACATCGGGATAGAGGGGATCGTCGTCCTGCACCAGTTCCACCACCCCACTTTCCACGTATGGCGCCAGAATATTGTCCAAAGCCATCGAATGCGGAATGTACCGGATGTGTTTCAGCTGTCCTGACTCAAGCAGATCGATCAGCGATGCGATACTGGCGATCCGGATGTCGGCCGGCTTCTCCACCCGCAGCATAAAGGGCTGCCAGGCTCCGCCTCCGCATTGGCTGCGTATGCCGTTCCGGTCGTAAGTCAACGTCGGCAATACGTTCTGCAGTCCCTGCCCTGTTAAATCGAGCGAACTTAAAGCAGGGAAGTAAAATAAATCCTGAAAAGTGGTCGTGTGAAGCGGATACTTCAGGCTCGTGACATTCTGAACGGCCGCAGCGGTGAACGTGGTGATGCCGTTGGCCTGGAGGATCGCGATCTCCGATGGAGAGAACGGCGAGTCGGGCGTCGGGATGTTGACCACGATCGGCTTGGATACGATCACCGTGTCAAGGATCTTCGACCCGTCGCTTTGAATGGGAATGACCTTGTAATCGACGTTGATGGTCAGTGGCTGCCCTGCAGCCAGGTTGGCGCAGTAAAAACGCGGGGTGGTCACGCTGCCGCTTTGCACGGCGCCGTTCCTGTCGGTATACTTATAGCGCAGACTGTGGTATTCCATCACGACCGAACTCAGTCCGTTGGGCCATTCCACCACCAACGCAGAAGGCGAAACGGCCATCTTCGGCGAGGCGATACCCACCAGGTCCCGGTCCAGTTTGGTGAAGGGGATCAGGGCAATTTCCTGTGCTACCGACGCGTTCCCGAACTCGTCTTCGGTGTACACCCGGAAACGGTAGAGCCTCGCTTCGGTAAGTCCCGTGATATTTACCCAGGAGCAAACCGAGTCGATGGAATGCTTTTCACCGTCGTATTCAACCACGGTTCTGGAAGCCTTCCCCAATTTAAGTTGGCTGGCAGGCAGTCGCCCTGCCTTGATCAGATCCAGCTCGACCCGCTCATAACCCACATGCCCGATAATGGTATCAAACCGCGCGGGATAGATCGTTTCGCCTGCATACTTTTCGATGTTGTCATATTGCCCGTCGCACGATGTAATAAACCAGGCCGCAACGGGTATCAGAAAAAACAGAAATATTTTCACAAGTTATTCATTTTAAGTTTACTACTCAGCTTTTTTGCCGTAAAGCGTTAATTCAGACATGCAGTTGGCGCGGGTTGACGAATAATTGTCATCAAAGCAGCTAAGGCCTTCATACCTGAACCAGCGGGTGGATATAGTATACCGGGGATCATCGGGATAGAAATAAGCCATGTCGCCGGCTTCACCCATCTTCACAATTTCCAGATCGCTCACACCCTGCGGAATAGGAGTACGCTGGGTCGAGATCGTGTCCCATTTTTCGGTTTGCTCGTTAAAAACATAAAGTCTGAACTCACCGCAGTTCTCCGCACGGTAATAATGTCCCCGGTTAATATTAGCCAGTCCTCCGGTATGACGCTGCACCGTAATGATGCGGCTAAGCCGGTAGTAACCGCCCAGGTCGATGATGATATTCCAGGGCAGGTTCCCGTCTCGTGAAAATCCGGTACGCCCGCGTGATCCGGTATGAAAGAAGTTGAGGTTGTCGCCGCGGTCAATGATCCCGTCGATCAGCTTGGTCATGCGCCCTTCCAGGTTATCGCCAAACATGGCCGGCACGCCGGTATTGATCACCCGCCCCTGAACGGTCACGGTCGAATCATTGGCATTGGGGATGATCCATTTCGACTTATCCAACATCATATCCTCCAGAAGATGGATCTGTCCAAATGACTTGTCGTCAGTGGTATTCCCATACTGGTCTTCCACCCGGACACTCACCTCAATAGGTTCGTCAGGACCAAGATACAGGTCTTCGATAAACTTACGTTCCTTCAGTACATTCGACGAGAATACCGAAACGTGGTCGTGTTGTTCGCCGTTCTGGGTATATTTGAATGAAATGTAGACGTTAATTACCTGTTCCAGTTCATTTGTCCAGTCGACCAGAAAAGAGCTGAAGCCCGGTTTCACCGTCAGCGTATTGGCCACCCGGGTGATTGAGGGTTCCAGCGACGTGATTTCCTGTTTGACGATGTCCGACCGGTTTCCGGCGCGGTCAACGGCATACAGGCTGATCACCTTTGGGTCGGTGCTTCCCAGTCCAATAATGTCGAGCGAGTCGGTATAGTATGACGAAGTGAAGTAGAAGGTCTTTCCCTGCGCGTTGGTGTATTCGGCGTTCACGCTCAACAGGTCCTCGTCGGGCGGGAGGGTATAAAAGAACCTCGCTCCCCCGTA
>JBDKTZ010000202.1:0-7054 GCA_039679975.1 Prolixibacteraceae bacterium | reverse complement strand
CTTATTCTTCTCGGATTCTATACTGTTTCAACCGTTCTGGCGAAAGAAAGCATCCGAACAAAGGTCGCCGAGCATTCCTCGGTCACCCTTCCTGATGGTACCGGCGTGGAATTGAATGCCGCAACGAAAATAAGCTGGGACAAAAACAGCTTTACCGGCGAAAGGGCAGTGAAACTCAGCGGAGAAGCACTGTTTGACGTGACAAAAGGAGGCCGTTTCACGATTGAGACAAAAAACGGCACAGTGGAGGTGCTCGGCACTCAATTCAATGTCTTTTCAAGGAAAGACGAATTCAGAGTATGCTGCCTGCGCGGAAAGGTTAGGGTCAGCTCAAACCGCAGCCGGCAAATTCTGCTGCCCGGAGAGGAAGCCGCATTAACGTCGGCAGGACTGATCAAGCAGGCAAAAAATGATATTGAAACAGCAATTTCGTGGACCGAAGGCATCTTTTATTTTGAAGATAAACCGCTTGTTTCTATTTTTGACGAATTGGAACGACAGTTCAATGTTTCCGTTCGTTATGAAGAAAAAAAGGACCGGCTGATGACCGTCGGATTTTCGAACAAAAGTTTACAGGAAGCCTTGGATGTCATTTGCATTCCAATGAACCTGGACTATGAAATTCAACGGAACCGGAACGTCAGGATATTCGCAAAAAAATAACCGCTTTTTAACGACGGCCTTTCTTTTTTTGTTTCTTCTTTTCCGCTTTTCCGGATCTGCCCAAACGGTTCATTTCAAATTTGACAATACGCCGGTTTCCAAAGCGCTTAACCAGGTTGCTCGTGAAATGAATATCAAGATTGCATTCGACGCCGGCGAATTGCAGAAATATACAGTTTCAGGAGACCTGTCAGGAGCCGATGCCGGCAGTATGATCAGGGCTGTTATCAGGAATACCGGTTTTTCAGCCGAAGTAAAATACGATACATGGTTGATCGTCAAAGACAAAAGCGAACTCCTCCGGAAACGGGAAGAGCTGACCATTTCCGGTTTTGTTTTTGATAAGGAAAGCAGGGAACCACTACCCTATGCATCGGTTTATTGTCCGGAAACCAACCGCTCCCTGACCACAACAGTTGACGGACATTTTAATATCGTGGCCGACTCTGCCGTAACCCTTCAGATTCGTTACCTCAGCTACTTTTCAGTCGACACGGTCGTGTGTTTTACCAATCCGCCCACACCTCTGAACCTGGGGCTGGTACGAAAGGTACAGCCCATCGAAACGGTCCACATTAAAGGGGAAAAGATCAGGTTGGTGGAATTTGGTGATCAGGCCGGTCATTTTTCATTTAATCCCATCCGGTTCTCCGATCTGCCAAATTACGGAGAAACCGATATTTTCAGGGCTTTACAGCTGATGCCCGGGATCAGTTCGTCTGAAAATTCATCCCAATTAAATATACGCGGAAGTTCGGCCGATCAAAACCTGGTGCTTTTCGACGGTTTTACCCTGTACAACCTCGATCACTTTTTTGGCGTTTTCTCCGCGTTAAATCCTTATGTGATCCAAAACATCCAGGTTTACCGGGGAGGCTTCGATTCCAGGTACGGGGAACGGGTATCGGGTATTGTCGACATCACATCCAAATCGGGTAACCGGCAAAAGCCGGTTTTTTACGGCGGTGTCAACCTGATCAGCGCCAATCTGACTGCCGAAATCCCGGTCAGTCCCAAGTTTACCATGGTAACAGCAGGCCGGAGAGCTTACTCTGATATTTATTCATCCTGGCTGACCGATGCCATTCTCTCGCAAAAGATCGGATCGGCCGACCCGCCGCCTGGTCAGGCCACCAACCAGATTGAACCGGATTTTTACTTTGGCGACTATAATGTCCGGCTGACCTGGCGCCCCAGCCAGGATGAGAATCTTTCTTTCAGTCTGTACGGGGCGAACGATTTTCTCGACAATTCAAATTATTCAACCAACGGGGATGTAACGGCCGACACGGAAGATAAAAACCGGTGGGGAAATTCGGGCTTCGGACTTTCATGGAAAAGGCAGTGGAACGCCCGGCATTACTCCAACCTTCAGGCCGGACATTCGGGATACTATAACAGTTACTACAATAACACAGTCCTTTCGGGTACAAATCCTCCACCCGACCAAACAGAACAGGAAAAACATCTCACCAATGAGAAGAACGACCTGGCAGATTATTTCATCACTTTCCAGAATAAGTACCTTTTAAGGAAACATCAGCCTGAATTCGGGGTCTCCGCCAAATATCACAAGTTCTCCTTTTACAAGGATGCCGAAAATGACTTCATATACAACGACCTGAGTCAATCGTCTGTCCTTTATTCGGGGTATTTTCAGGACGAACTTTTCATCACCCCCTTTTTAAAGATCAAACCGGGCTTACGGATAAACTATTACGACAAAACAGGCAAGGCTTATCCGGAACCACGGTTCGCGTCAAGCTACAAGCTGAAAGGTAACCTGACCTTGAAAGTGGCCATCGGAAAGTATTACCAGTTCCTCAACAAATCGGCTTCGGAGCAGACTTACGGCTATAACAGGGACTTTTGGGTTCTGGCCGACGGGAAGACCAATCCGGTGATCTCCTCCAATCATTATATTGCCGGGATCAGCTACGAAACCGCACGTTTCTCTTTTGATGTGGAAGGCTACTATAAGACGGCCAAAGGCCTACAGGAATATCTTTTTTTTCAGGACCCTGGTGACCGGGAAAATCCCGGCAATGAGGATCCTTCGCCCAGCCGTTTCATCTCAGGAACAGGAAAGGCAGCAGGGATTGATTTCCTGATCAAATATGAGATCCCTGATTTTACAAGCTGGATATGCTACTCGCTGAGTAAGTCCAGGCTTAGTTTTGAAAAAGTGAATGAAGGGAAAAATATTCCATCCGAATTTGACCAGCCGCATGAAATCAAATGGGTCACGATTTACACCCTTAAACGATGGAACTTCTCCACTCTTGCCTTGTTTCAATCGGGCCGGCCTTATGTAAAATCGTCGGAAAAGGAAGATGATTTTACGACCACACGGGTCTACAGCCGTCTTCCCGACTATTTCCGGGTAGACTGTTCGGCCAATTACAATTTTTCGATCAGGAAGGTGCATGTAAAACCAGGCTTATCGGTATTGAATGTACTGAATACCAAAAATTATCTGGACATTTACACCCGCGATTTCAATACCCGAGATTTTCACGAAGCCACCTTGATCAAAGCCCAGAAATTCACCCTGAACTTCTTCCTGGATTTTCAGTTTTGATTTATCTGCATTAACGGTAAGTCGGACGGCTTTCCGGGTACAGGAACTCCAAAAGCCGTTTGTTACAGCAATAGAGAGCAACTGATCACACCCGCAGACTGTAACGAACTAATAAACAGCATCCTATTTCTGAGCGTCCGGGATGAAGCAAGGGCGTTGCAGGAGCATCCCGGCCACTCAGCTTATAGTAAAGGGCTTTTTCAGCCTTAGAAGTTCAGATAGTCCAGCGGTTTTCTGGTGATCCAGTTGCCGCGGGTAAAGTCAGGGAAATACTGGGGGGCGCTTCCCTGGGCGATTGACGCTTCCGAAAGCGGGGTAACGGCGCTCCATGCAGCGGCATCATAGACATCCATGACCGGCTGGCGTTGTTCCTTTACGGCGTTGATAAACTCGCGGGTCACGAAATAGTCAATCCCGCCGTGTCCGGCACCATCAGCAACCTGTCCGTATTTTTTCCAAAGCGGATGGTCGTATTTATCCTGCCAGGCCTGGAATTCCTCCCAGCTATGCCCCGTTGACTGACCTTCCACATAAATCCGGCGACGGCTTAAATCAAAATCGATCACACCATCGGTCCCGGCAACGTGAAAGTCGAGCGAATACGGGCGAGGAAGATTGCAGTCGTGCGTGACCAAAATGGTTTCTCCGTTGGTTGTTTTAATGACTGATGTAATGATATCGCCCTGCTTCCATGGAAGTTTGGCATTCGGATGATCCTTTCCGCCCTGTTCTTCTATGTAATCTTTCAGTCCCACGGCCTTGGTGGCAGTCGAAGTGAGATACAGGAAACGGTTACCCCGGTTAATATCAAGCATCGTGGCAACCGGCCCCAGCCCGTGAGTGGGGTAAACATCGGCATTAACCTTTAAGGAGTGCTGCGTTCTCCAGCGGGCCTCACCCCGGGCGCCTTCGCCAAATTTCAGTCCCTCGCTGAATTTTACATCGAGCAGGCTGTGACGGTAACCGCAACGGGCGTGGACCACTTCTCCGAATACACCCTGTTTGACCATGTTTGTCACAGCCATCACGTCGCGGCGGTAGTTCACATTTTCGAGGATCATACAAGGCATTCCGGTTTCTTCCGAAGTATTGACCAGGTCCCAGCATTCCTCCATTGTATTTGCCGCCGACACCTCAACAGCCACGTACTTCCCGGCTTTCATCGTAGCGACAGCCATGCGGGTATGCCACAGCCAGGGCGTTGCAATGATCACACCGTCAATATCGTCGCGTTTGAGCATCTCAAGAAAAGCATATTCCCCGTCGCTGTAAACGGCAGCTTCCGGCTTGCCAAGGTCGCTCAGCAGCTTCTTTGTCTCACTTACCGCTTCGGGATCGATATCGCAGAAGGCGGTTACTTTTACTCCTTCGGTAACAGCAGCGCGTTGTACATGTCCGCGGCCACGGCCGCCTACGCCAATGAAGGCAATATTGACCTGACCCGATTTTTTGATGCCTGTTACGCCGGCTTTCGAGATGTGAGGTGCGGCAATGATCCCGGCTCCGACAGCGCTCACGGTTTTCAGGAATGATCTTCTGTTTGTAGGTTCCATATCTTATATTTAAGTTTAATTTCCCGTTACAAGTTTAAGCAACGACAGGGTAATAAAAAGGGGAACAAAAGGGGGAACGCAGCTGTTTACCGGTCACTTTTTAATGATTTCCCTGAAAGCAACCGGATAGGGCTCGTTGTATAAGGCCAAATACTTTCTGGAAAAATCATCATAACACTGCCGGGCCTGTCCGTGGTTCCCCTGTCCAATAAAGCCGGTCAGCATCTGCTTCAAGGCTTCTTCGTTGAGAGGATCAAATTTCAGAATGGTTCGCGCTAACTCGATTTTCAGTTCCTGGGAAGTCACTGATTTCAGCAGAAGGAAAAGCAGGCCGATCACTTCGTCAGCGACCGCGCTTTTATACGCATCCAGCCATTCCGCTTCGATATTCTGCAGGATATTCCCCGGCCTGACTACTTCCAGAAAATCAATGGTCAAGTCATGTTCAACCTGCCCGGAGGCCGCCTGCTGCCTGATCAACTTTTTCAGGTCGGCATACTGAAATACATCGACCCGGGTATCTTCTCCTGATTCAAAATACCATTTCTTGTCCTGATAGCTGATGGCTATTCCTTCGATATCATCCAGCAACCTGCGCAGCTTCTTTAAATTGGCTCCCCGGTTTTCCTTTGCTTTATCAGGTGCCACCCCGGGCCAAAACGTGTCGGTCAGCTTTTTGATACCCGTACCATCGCCGGTTTCGGCCTGGTTCAGAATAAAAAAAGCAAGCAATTGTCTGAGCAAGGGGGAAAACTTACCCGTCAGGTTCCCGTCTTTAGCGGTGCTTATCTGAAATGTCCCGAACAGCTTCACTGAATTTTCCGGGATTGCTGTTTTTACTTTTGCGGGAACCCTGGTCTTCCTCCGAATGCCCCTGGTAATGATCAGGACAAACACCGCAAACGCGCAAATAAGAAGGGCCGGATACAGGACATGCAGATCGCTGCCCGCTTTATCCTGCTCCAGAAAAACTGCTTTTACTTCCTTTTCCGACAATCCCCGGTCCCAGATCTTCAACTCGTCGACCGAGCCAAAAAACTGTTCGCCCCAAAGGTTGGTCCCGATTAAAAAGGATTGTCCGGAAGGTTTGATCTCAGACGCATCAAGTGTTGACGACCGCATACCATCAACATAGATCTCCACTGTCGATCCGGGATTAAACACAACGGCAATATGGTGCCATTTACCCGGTTCCAGAGTTTTGTTTCCCTTGTGGTCCTTGATGTTGGCCGTGGTAAAATCGGGTGCGCCCTCCTCGTCCAGCTTCAGTGAAAAGGAGCTACCCAACCCGACAATGCCCATAAAACGGTCTGCGCTGTCGGGCTTCACCCAAACCGCCATGCTGATAGGCATATCAAAGTTTAGTTCATTCTCCTTCGCATAGTCAATGTAAGCATTGTTTCCGGTGAACCTGGCCACCTGTCCTCTCTCCTGGTCTCGAACAATTTCAACATTGTTTATGATGATCTTTTCCCAGTCCGGCTCCGACAGGTTTCTTATTTTTCCGTCGAACGAAAAATACATGACCATCCCTTCATCAATTTGGCTTTCCAGGGCAGTGAAAGTCCGAAGGGCATCGGGCATCCCGGTATGCTGGATCACTTCGCCGGGTGTGATCCGGTAGCCGTTTTTATAGGGAGAAAGGATCTCGCTGTAGCCGGTAATGGGATAAGAAAACCGGCCTGCTGTGATCAGGTCAGGATGCTCCTTCCAGCGGACATCATTCAGAAGCCTGCCGTTGTAGCGGACTTCGCCGGTCAGCCTCCGTGTGTTGTTCAGAAATTCAATGACCGGTACTGCTTCTTTTAGTTCATCCGGATCCGGCAACACAAAGTTGGGCACTTTACCGGTGAGTCGCCAGCACTGCAGGCACTGACTCTGTAATGAATCGCCGGGGTCGGAAGTGAACACGATCATTTTATCGAGCGGATCGGACAAAAAACGGGTCATGTACGTGCGTGACGTTGTTATACGGGAACTTGAAGTGAAGGTAACGTCATCCCCGAAGAGTACGATGATCTTTTTATTCTGAAGGATGCTCTCCGAAGGCCACTGCCTGCCTTGAACCAGCAACAGGTCTGTTTTGAATTGCTTCCGCAGGGTAACCCGTATGCTGTCTTTGTTAAGCATTTTGTCGAAAATGAGGATCAGGCTTTGAGCCTGTTGCTCAAAAAATGAACGGATTACCTCCAGTTGTTCCTCAGCAGGTATTCCGGTAAAGAGCACGGCCCTTGCTCCCTGTTGCAGTGCCTGGCCT
>JBDKTZ010000493.1:0-16207 GCA_039679975.1 Prolixibacteraceae bacterium | reverse complement strand
TCATCATATCGTTCATTTACGTAATGAATGGAAATCCCGCTCTCCTTGTCTTTATTTCTGAGAACTGCCTCGTGTACGTAATTCCCGTACATCCCCTTACCTCCGTATTTAGGCAGAAGTGCAGGATGAATGTTGATCACGATGAATTCCTCCGTTAAATTATGCGGAAGAAGCCATAAAAAACCTGCAAGTACAATCATGTCGACTTTCCGTTCACTCAGCTTTTCCAGCACCTCAATGCTCCGGTACAGTTCATCCCTGCCAAACGTAAAGGTCTCAGTTCCCAGTTTTTCGGCCCTGATTAAAGCGTAGGCATTTTCATTATTTGACCACAGGGAATCCACGATAACATCCCTGCTGTTTTTGAAGTATTCAATAATATTTTGCGCATTTGTTCCTGAACCCGAGGCAAATATCGCTATTCTTTTCATAACTAAATTCTTTATGACAACTAATTTGAATTTTAGACTGGTTTATTCAATTATAATACCCCCGCAAGCCCAGCGAGTACCTCCAACAACTATTTATTTCAAAAATTCTTTGAAATATTTTGGGTAAATTTATTACTTTGCACCGGATTTTTTAAAAAATAAAATTGAATATTAACTTAAAATTAGAACTATGTCTGACATTGCAGCAAAAGTAAAAGCAATTATTGTCGACAAATTGGGTGTTGACGAAAGTGAAGTAACCAATGAAGCTTCTTTTACAAATGACCTTGGTGCCGATTCACTCGACACAGTCGAATTGATCATGGAATTTGAAAAAGAATTTGATTTGGCAATTCCTGACGATCAGGCTGAAAAGATTTCAACTGTAGGGGAAGCTATCGCGCACATCGAAGCAAACATCAAAAAGTAATAAATCAGAATTTATGGAATTTAAACGGGTAGTTATTACCGGTCTTGGAACCATAAATCCGCTTGGTAATTCTATTCAGGAATATTGGGAAGGGCTAAAAAACGGAGTCAGCGGAGCAGGTACCATCACCAGGATGGATATTGCGCTTCATAAGACTCAGTTTGCATGTGAAGTAAAGAATTTTGATCCCACGGTCTACGTGGAAAAGAAAGAGGTACGTAAAAACGACCTCTTTACTTTATATGCATTTGCGACGGCACAACAGGCGATCGATGATTCGGGTCTTGACCTGGAAAAGATCAATAGAGAACGTGCCGGAGTAATTTGGGGTGCAGGGATTGGAGGTCTTCAGACCTTCTATGAAGAGGTAAGAGATTACGACCTTTCCCGGCCCAAATTTAATCCTTTCTTTATTCCTAAAATGATTGCCAACATTGCGGGTGGATTAGTCTCTATTCGCTTTGGGTTCAAAGGACCAAATTTCACTACCGTATCGGCTTGTGCATCTTCTTCTCACGCGATGATCGAAGCCATGAATCTTATTCGCTATGGGAAAGCGGACATTTTTATCACCGGAGGATCTGAGGCCGCGATTAATGAAGCAGGCTTATGCGGCTTTAATTCCATGCGGGCGCTTTCGACACGAAATGATGACCCTGCAACAGCGTCCCGTCCTTTCGACAAGGACCGGGATGGTTTTGTGATGGGAGAAGGTTCAGGCGCCATGATCTTTGAAGAATACGAACATGCGATTGCCCGTGGTGCAAGAATCTATGCAGAAGTTGTGGGTGGAGGAATGTCGGCTGATGCCTATCATATGACAGCCCCTGATCCCGATGGGCAAGGCGCTAGGTTGGTCATGAAGTGGGCGGTTGAAGATGCCGGTATAACACCACAGGACATTGACTACATCAATGTCCACGGAACGTCTACTCCCCTGGGAGATATTGCTGAACCAAAAGCAATTTTAAATTATTTTGGCGATCATGCCTATACACTTAGCATTAGTTCAACAAAATCAATGACAGGCCATTTGCTGGGAGCTGCCGGTGCTATTGAAGGCATTGCTTCGGTACTGGCCTTGCAAAACGGAATTATTCCTCCCACCATTAATCATTTTACTGACGACCCCGAGATCGACAATAAACTTGATTTCACCTTTAATGTGGCAAAAAAGCGTGACATCCGTTATGCTTTGAGCAATACATTTGGTTTTGGAGGACATAATGCGACAGTAATCTTCAAGAAATATTAAATCGTGATACGAACGATAGTTCAACAAATAAAGCTCTTTTCTACTCCCGGAAAAGAGTTTTATTTATTTCTTAAATCATTATTTGGATTTGCGCCTTCCAACCTTCAGCTTTATGAAACGGCAGTAATCCACAGATCAGCATCCAGACTGGATTCGCAAAAGAATTGGGTGAATAATGAACGACTTGAATACTTGGGAGACGCTATTTTGGGAGCAGTAATGGCAGAGTTCCTGTACAACCGCTTTCCAAACCAGGATGAAGGGTTCCTCACTCAAATGCGTTCAAAGCTGGTGAACCGCAGCTTTTTGACCGAACTCACCTACCAGACTGGCTTAAACAACTATATCAAGTCGAATACCAATAATACGCTCGAGAACAGCCATATTTATGGTGATGCTCTCGAAGCGCTCATTGGCGCTCTTTACCTCGATAAAGGATATCAGGTGACCCGGCAATTTATTACCAAAAAGCTTTTGCTCAAGTATGTTGATCTACGGGCTATCCAATTTATTAATACGAACTATAAAAGCCAATTGATCGAATGGAGTCAGAAAAACAGAAAAGAAATTAACTTCGAAACAACGGAACATCACCAGGGTGACAGACAACCTAATTTCATTTCAGTGATTACCATCGACGACGAAATTATTGGCCAGGGAAAAGGAGCTTCAAAGAAAGAGGCTCAGCAAAATGCCTCACAACGGGTTATTGAAACACTCCGGCAGCAACATCCGGAAACCTTTTAAGAAAAGTCGTGAGCAGCAAGTCGTGGAATTTCATCACTCGTGTCTTGCTGCTCACGACTCATTACTCTCCCCTGTTAAAGATTGTTAAGCTCTGAATTGCGGTATTTTTTTAAAGGTTATCTTTGTATCATGAACAGAAAGGTAATTGTCACGTTAATTGTTTTTATGGTACTGGTTATGACCAGTTTGATCCTGGTACAGACCAATTCACTGACAAAAACATTTGCGATCAGGGAGGAACAATTTGACCAAACCGTTTCCAGGATACTAAAAAGGGTCATCGACCGTTTGGAATACGATGAAGCTTCCCGCATACTGAGCGGGACAACACAAAGCAATAAAAAACAGGGCGGATTTTTTCCCAACATTGCCGGAAAAGACAATTTGTCCGGGAACCAATCTCAAAGCGAGATTAATATATCATTTCTTTACTCACAACGAAGCAGCTCTTCTGTTTATGGAGAAGAGCTCATTCAATATTCGGGCAGGCTCAGTATTGGCCAGACTGAACGCGGACGCCCGGGTGAATTCCCTTCCGCCTTTGATATAGTTCACGATCAGAACAACTATATTAAGGAACAATACGAACAGCGCATGAAGGATCAAGCTGATTATTATAGACTTGCCCGTAATCAGCATTTAATGTCCAGGCTTCCTCTAAAAGAACGGATCAGTCAACAACAACTGGAACACCTGTTAAGAACTGAATTCAGAAATAATAATATTGATCTGGATTTCAAATATGCCGTAAAAAGCTATCCTCAGGGAAAAGAGCAATTGGTATTTGGCAGTAAAAATTATTCACCCGATAGCAGAAAAGAATATCATGATCTTCTCTTTCCTCGCGATCTGGAACCAAAAGGCGATTATCTGCGTGTATATTTCCCCAGAAGAGACACCTATCTGTTAAAAGAAACCGGCATAATGGTCATTCCTACGATTATCCTGACAGGCCTGCTCATCGCCATTTTTACTTATACGATCATGATCATCCTGAAACAAAAAAAACTATCGATGATTAAGAATGACTTCATTAATAATATGACGCATGAGTTAAAAACACCCATCTCAACCATTTCGCTGGCCAGTCAAATGCTCCACGATAACAGCATTTCAAACACGCCAAAGGTGACCGAACATATTTCAAGCATCATTCTTCAGGAAAGTAAACGGTTAAGTTTTCAAGTCGAGAAGGTACTTCAGATGGCGATCTTCAACGAGGGCCGTTTAAAATTAAAATTCAAAGAATTCCATTTTCATGAACTCATTCGCAATGTTATTCATAACTTTGAACTACGTGTAAAAAGTAAGGACGGGAAACTGGATGCAGAACTCCTTGCAGAAAATGATCTGATCAAAGGGGATGAAGTACATTTGACCAATGTGATCTTCAATTTATTTGACAACGCTGTCAAATATAGCCGGGAACATCCCGAGATCCTGATCAAAACTGAAAATAAAAACGGGTTCCTGCTCATTTCCGTCAAAGATAACGGCATTGGCATTGCCAAAGAGCATTTGGATCAGATTTTTGAACGCTTTTTTCGCGTTCCCACCGGTAATGTACACGATGTAAAAGGCTTCGGCCTTGGCTTGAGCTACGTGAAAAAAATAGTTGAATCGCATCAGGGGAAGATCAAGGCCGAAAGTGTGCTGAATAAGGGAACGAAATTTGTTATTTATTTTCCGCTCAACATAAAATAAACGTTTCGGTTAGGCGAGTACAAAAGCCAAACGCAGTTTGAAGCTTTACCGAGCAACTGAAACGACTAATGCAGGTAAAAATGGAAACAAAAGCAAAACTTTTATTGGCCGAAGACGATGAAAATCTCGGGTTATTATTAAAAGAGTACCTGATTGCCAAGGGTTACAATACAGATCTCTATGGTGACGGAGAAGTCGCTTATGCCGGATTTAAAAAGCATGAATACCACCTTTGTATTCTCGACATCATGATGCCAAAAAAGGACGGTATCAGTCTTGCCCGTGACATCCGGCTGATCAACCAGGAAATACCGATTATTTTCCTGACAGCCAAAAATTTGAAAGAAGACGTTTTAGAAGGGTTTAAAATCGGAGCCGATGATTACATCACGAAACCTTTCAGCATGGAAGAACTGATCTTCCGGATCGAAGCGATTCTTCGCCGGACCAGTCAGGAAGGAAAAGCTCCGGATCAGGCCATATACAAGCTCGGCCGCTATACGTTTGACCCAAGGAAGCAAATCCTGATGAACGAGGGAGAAGATGAACCAGTGAAGCTGACGACAAAGGAATCAGAGTTACTCCGTCTTCTGTGTAATAACGCGAATAAAGTATTGGAACGTAATTTCGCGCTGAAGACCATCTGGATTGACGATAACTACTTCAATGCCAGAAGTATGGATGTTTACATTACCAAATTGCGCAAACACCTGAAAGATGAACCTTCGGTAGAAATTATCAATGTTCACGGGAAAGGGTATAAACTGATTATATAGAAAGCTCAGAGTCCCGAAGTTCCAAGTCTATTTGACCAGGATCCATTCCTGTCAGGAATCATTAATCTCCGGTCTCCAGTCTCTGGCGTCTTATTTCCGGTTTTTATCAGGTGTCCTGACACCTGATATTTGCGCCCGGTTCCTGACGGAGATCACACAGCGAAATCCGGTATGACTTAAGCTCGTATCCCAGGTTGATTTCATTCGTGCCGAAACCCGGAAGCCTGAACAATACTGATCGTTACATAAAAAGGATCCTCCCCGTGATATTTTTTTCATCGCATAAGGCTCGTCCGGATCCCAGGGCGTTTTTGGACCCTGCGGATTGTCTGTAATTTTGTTTTGGACACAATCTGAATAGTAATCAGCACGATACCAGTCCGAACACCATTCCCAAACATTCCCACCCATATCATAAAGACCGTATCCATTTGGAGCATATTGTTTTACAGGAGCCAGTCCCTGATAGCCATCTTTCCCGGTATTCCGGTCAGGGAAATGCCCGTCCCATGAATTAATCTTTGGTTTTCCTACATGTACCGGTGTATTTCCCCACGGATAAATGACCTGTTGCGCTCCTCCCCTTGCCGCGAATTCCCATTCTGCTTCTGTAGGCAATCGTTTCCCTGCCCATCGGGCGTACACAGACGCGTCTTCCCAGGAAACATGCACGACCGGGTAATGATCCATTCCCTCAACAGAACTCCCCGGCCCCGTCGGGTGTCGCCAATTAGCCCCGGGCCTCCAACTCCACCAGACCGAAGGATCATTTAAAGGAACGGGCTCTTCGGTTGGCTCAAAAACCAGCGATGCAGGAACCAACACGCTGTCCGGAGGCTTTGGCGTTCCCGGAGGCAGTTGTTTCTTTAGTTCTTCCCAGTCAGGCTTTCTTTCAGCAGTAGTTACATACCCGGTAGCCTCTGTAAACTCCCTGAACTGAATGTTTGTCACTTCATGCTCGTCCATATAAAAATCAGACACATGAACCTCATGAAGCGGAAATTCATCCGGCCTTCCCCAGATACTGTCACCGCCCATTAAGAATGAACCACCCGCAATCAAAACCATTCCCTTTATTGATCCTGAGAGACTGTCGCTGATTCCCCTGACAGCAGGAGCCATCTGAAATCTGGACGGAACGTTTGCGCAGCAGCTTAGCGCAGAATCAGCCCACGCAACCTTCCCCGATGCGTATAGAGAAGGATTCGAAGGACGGGATTGGCAACCTGCAATCGATTGCCAGCCAATAACGGATAAAAAAAAGAATATCTGTTGCGACAAGGCCCTGATACCTGTTGCTCGTTTCATTAACAAAATCGTTTGTAAGAGAAACAAGAAAAATGAAAAAGTGTTTACTGAGATCAGGACATTGAAGGCACGTTCATGATCATATCGCTCGCAGAAGCTACTTGTTCTCTGCGGCCCATAATGTAGACAATGTCCTGGCCTTCGAGTCTGAAGTTGGCGTCCGGGTGTTCAATCAGCTTGTTCTTCCGGAGAATAGCCACGAGGGTAACACCAAAAACTTTTCGGAATTCCAGGTCTTTTAAGGTTCTTCCGGCTACATACGATTCAGATCGGATTTTCAATGCGATCACATCCAGATTGGGGAGTTCCTTTAATATTTGGGAGGAATCGTCGGTATCATCCCGGAAAATGCCATACTGTTCATCTCTGATCCTGGCGACAAGCGTATTAATTTCACGCTGAGGGACCAATCGTTGGCTCAGCACTCTTTCAAACAAATTCACTGCAGTCTCAAATTCCTCCGGAATAACCTGATTGGCACCTGTCTTGTATAATTCTTCAATATCAAAAACATACTTGGTGCGGACAATTATAAAAACATGAGCGTTCAAATGGCGTACCTTTTCAGTAACCGACATAGCGGTAATTAAATTACCCACCGAGATTACAACCACTTCAGCCGTTTCGACATGAGCCTTTCTGAGAATGGGCTCGTTTACCGCATCTCCATAAATCACGGTCTCTCCCTTTTCCTGCATTTTTTTCACGATGCCGGGATCAAAAACGATCGAGATATAAGGAAAATTAAGACGCTTTGCCATCGCCGAAAGGTTTAATGACCTGGAGTCCTTACCTATAAACACGGCATGTCCCTGGTATTCAGGCAGGTCAATCTGGGGTAGAGGAAACAATCCTTCAACGAGTACTTGTGGAAGGGGATATTTCAAAAGCCAGGCAGCAAATTTCCTTGAGGTCATCATCAGCAGCGGTGTCACAATCATACTGATCACGGCTACGGAGAGGAATAACTGATAATAATACTCCGGGATGATTTTATGCTGCAAACCCGACTGAGCCAGGATAAATGAAAATTCACCCACCTGACAGAGGGCAAAGCCAACCAGGATAGTTCCCCTGAGGGTGTGTCCCAATGTAAAAGCAGTGGCTCCTGCAAAAACGATTTTGACCGCCAAGACCAAAAAAACAGTTGAAAAAACCAGCACGGGGTTTTCTTTCACAAATCCAAGATCAAGCAGCATTCCTATGCTCACGAAGAAAAAACTTGTAAAAGTGTCTTTGAAAGGCAACAACTGCCCGAACGCATTATGACTGAATTCGGATTCAGAAACCATCAGCCCTGCCAGAAAAGCGCCAAACGCCAGGGATATACCCATTCCGGAAGTAAGCAGGGCAACAGAAAAGCAAATCACAAAGATGCTCATCATGAAAAGTTCCTGATTCTTCGTATGAGCGATCAGGCGTAATAATCTGGACATCAGCCAACGGTTTCCCACATAAACCAATCCGACAAGAAATATGGTTTTCAGAAATAAGACAAACAGTTCGTGCCGGTGGTCGACCACTCCGGCTCCTTCTCCCAGTAAAGGGGTAAAAAGCAACATGGGAATAACGATGATATCCTGAAAAATCAAAATGCCAAGCACGGTACGGCCGTAGTTGGAAGTCACTTCCGAACGTTCCTGCATGAGTTTCAGGACAACGGCAGTACTGCTTAAAGCAGTCAGAAAGCCGACAAAAAGAGCTCCCTTCCAGGTCAGATTATATAGCATAGCAATGAGCATCGCCGTTCCGGCCGTCAGGATCAGTTGCATAAAACCACCGGCAAATACGATTTTCCTGATTTTCAACAAATGGTTAATCGAAAACTCCAGTCCAATAGTAAACATCAGCAGAACAACGCCGATCTCAGCCAACAGCTCAATCTGATGAGGAGAACTCACGAGCCTTAATAAATAGGGGCCGGTGATAACGCCCGTTACAAGATAGCCAATAATGGTCGGCATCCTGATTTTAGTAAACAGAAAATTAACAACAGAGGAAAGTGCAAAAATGATGAGAATATCCTGTAAAAGGCCAAGTTCCATAACTTTATCCTTTAAAATTCAAAAAAACGCAAGTCTTCCGATACCGTTCTCCCCGGATGTTACTTCCCTTTCTTATCCGTGATGCCGTTAATCCAGCTTCAAAACAGCAAGGAAAGCCTTTTGGGGCACTTCAACATTGCCAATCTGTTTCATTCTCTTCTTTCCCTTTTTCTGTTTCTCCAACAGTTTTCGCTTCCGGGTAATGTCACCCCCGTAACATTTGGCTGTGACATCTTTGCGGACCGCCTTAACCGTTTCACGGGCAATAATTTTGGCACCTATAGCGGCCTGGATAGCGATGTCGAATTGTTGGCGGGGAATAAGCTCTCTCAACTTTTCGCACATCTTGCGGCCCAGTGTATACGCATTATCGAAATGAATGAGCGACGAAAGGGCGTCAACCATTTCACCGTTGAGCAAAATATCAAGGCGCACCAGTTTTGCGGGCTTAAACCCGATCATATGATAATCAAATGAAGCATAGCCTCTGGAAATTGACTTAAGTTTATCATAAAAATCAAACACGATCTCGCCCAGGGGCATGTCAAAAGTCAGTTCCGCCCGCTCAGCAGTCAGATAATCCTGTTTCTGAAGGATTCCGCGCTTATCGAGGCAAAGCGTCATGATCTGTCCGATATATTCTGATTTGGTAATGATCTGTGCCCGTATATAGGGCTCTTCAATTTCCTGGATCGTTGTTACAGCAGGCATTCCGCTCGGGTTGTAAACGCGTATCACCTCTCCTCCGGTTGTTTTGATCATGTAGGAAACATTGGGGACGGTGGTAATCACATTCATGTCAAACTCACGATCGAGTCGCTCCTGAATAATCTCCATATGCAACATGCCCAAAAAACCGCAACGAAATCCAAATCCCAATGCAGCCGATGATTCCGGTTCATAAGTAAGAGAGGCATCATTTAACTGAAGCTTTTCCATCGAGGCTCTCAGATCTTCATAATCTTCCGATTCAATAGGGTATACCCCGGCGAAAACCATGGGTTTTACTTCTTCAAACCCTTCAATCGCCCTTTCGCAAGGCCGGTCCCGGTGCGTGATGGTATCGCCTACTTTTACCTCTTTAGCCGTTTTGATCCCCGAAATGATATATCCGACATCTCCGGTACCCAAGGTTTGGCGGGCCTCCAGTCCAAGACGGAGAACACCAATTTCGTCGGCATCGTATTCTCTCTTTGTATTAACGAACTTAACCAGATCGCCTTTGCTGATCGTGCCGTTCTTTATCTTAAAATATGCGATTACTCCTCTGAATGAATTGAAGACGGAATCAAAGATCAGCGCCTGCAGCGGTGCATCGGGATCACCTTTCGGCGCAGGAATTACCTGAACTATCCGATGCAGGATCTCATCCACACCTTCTCCTGTTTTACCACTGGCATGAATAATATCTTCCCTTTGGATCCCGATCAGATCGATAATCTGATCTTCAACAACCTCCGGCATCGCGTTTGGTAAGTCCATCTTATTGAGCACCGGAATAATCTCCAGGTCGTGCTCCAGCGCCAGATAAAGGTTGGAAATGGTTTGCGCCTGAATACCCTGTGTCGCATCAATGATCAGCAACGCACCTTCGCAAGCCGCTATCGATCGGGAAACTTCATAGGAGAAATCGACATGCCCCGGAGTATCAATCAGGTTCAGCACATATTTTTCACCATTCAGTTCATAGTCCATCTGAATCGCATGGCTCTTTATCGTGATTCCGCGTTCCCTTTCAAGCTCCATGTTATCCAGTACCTGATCCTCCATATCACGTTCACTGATCGTTTTTGTCACTTCCAAAAGACGGTCGGCCAGGGTGCTTTTACCATGATCAATATGTGCAATAATGCAAAAATTTCGGATATTCTTCATCGATTCAACTTCGTTACCGTTTTTTTTGTTTTGTCTTCTACAGACGCTTCTCCCGCTCAGCTAATCTTAAGCAGGCCGGGATTTGTATTCATTTATTCGAAACTTTCTCCCGTCCGCCACAGTTCAGGCTGATATGAATTCTGCTCTCGCCTGATCAAACCGTCCAATAATTTATTATTCAATTCATCGGGAACAAGATTCCGCAAATATATTCAAATTTGGTTGATTTAGCAGCTAGTGTTAAGACACAAGACACAAGATGAAAGACAGTCAGATACTCGGATGTTCATTACCCGCTACTGATTTTCCATTATCTTTGTCAAACATTGAAAACAAAAGTGAATGGAATATATAGTCATGTACGCGATCGGTTTTATTTCACAGGTCTTGTTCTTTGCGCGTACAATTCTGCAGTGGTTTAAATCAGAACATGAGGGGAAAGTGCTGTCCCCCACCATTTTTTGGAAGATCAGCCTTTTAGCTTCAATCATGATGCTTATTTACGGCATACTCAGAAATGATGCGGCTATTCTTACGGGGCAAATCCTGGTTTATTTCATCTATGTCCGTAACATTCAGTTAAAGGACGAATGGACGTCGATGTCAATCCTTACCCGAACTATTATTGTGTTATGCCCGGTTGCCATTCTGAGCTATTTGTTTATGGGCACTGAATACACCGTGTCAACTTTTTTGGAAAATGAAAAAAATCCTCCTTTGCTGATGATTTGGGGGATAACAGCTCAGGTCATTTTCATTTCCCGCTTCTTTTATCAATGGATCTATTCCGAGAATAAAGGTGAGTCAATCCTTCCTGCAGGCTTTTGGTATATTAGTATCTGCGGATCAGCCATGACCCTTGTATATGCGGTTTTCAGGCTCGACCCGATCTTACTCGCCGCACATAGCTTGAGCCTGTTCATTTATCTGAGAAATATCCTGATCTTCTACAATAAACGGAGCTTATTCGGCCATATTGATATTCCTGTCCTGAATAAGCTAATTGAATTTATTTCGGGTAAGATCAATTAACAGATCGCTGAATTATTAAATACATAACAGGGTTATAAATACTGAATTGTTAAAATTAAAGAGATGGCAAAGATTATTGTAACAGGTTGTGCCGGATTTATCGGATCTCATCTTTGTGAACAGCTTTTAGCTTTGGGTCACGCAGTGATCGGGATTGACAATTTTGATCCGTTTTATGCCCGCTCACTCAAGGAAAAGAATCTAAATTCCTTTATCAGTCATTCCGATTTTGAGTTTTTGGAGTTGGATTTGGCTGATCCCGTCAGATTAAACGAAGCACTGAAACATAGACCCATCGATGCCATTGTTCATTTGGCAGGGAAAGCGGGGGTCCGCCCTTCCATTGAAGCTCCTCAGGATTATATCCGTGCCAATATTGTTGCTACCCAGAATATTTTGGAAATGATGAAAAACAAAGGCATCAAAAAGCTTGCTTTTGCATCATCCTCATCTGTTTACGGGAATGCAAAGGAAGTCCCTTTTCAGGAAACCCAGGATGTAAGTCACCCCATTTCCCCTTATGCCTTTACAAAAAAGGCTTGCGAGCTGATCAATTATACCTATCATGCCCTGTATGGACTGGATATTGTCAATATGCGTTTTTTCACCGTATTTGGACCGCGCCAGCGACCCGACCTGGCCATTCACAAATTCACCAGGCTCATTTTAAATCATGCCGAAATCCCTGTGTTCGGAGATGGTAATACCTCCCGCGACTATACCTATTATGAAGACACGGTTGACGGCATTTGCCGGGTACTCAGCTATTTATTTGAACATGATCAGGTGTATGAGATCATTAACCTGGGAAATAATCAGCCGGTCAAACTAAATGATATGATCAAAGCGATCGAAAATGCAACAGGAAAGAAAGCAAATATCAAGAAGCTTCCCATGCAACCAGGCGATGTCGATATCACTTTTGCCAGCATTGAAAAGGCTAAAAGCATACTGGGATACAATCCGCGGTACTCGTTCGAAGAAGGGATCAGGAACTTTGTAAACTGGTACATGGAGAGCAACGGGTCGTGAGTACAGAAACGTTCCCCTCATCCCGGCTCGCGACTTCACGACTACTTACTTCCTACTTCTGACTATTCTCATTCATCTTTGCCAGTGAAACCAAACCTCCTATCGCACCAAGATTCATGGAATCAAGGGCAGAACTTGGAACAATGACCATCGAACCCTTTTCCTTCAATCCTTCAAAAAGCATATTCATTCCGCGAAGATGCAAGGCAACCGGGTTATTCAGATATTCCTGACTTGCTTTCGCAAATTTTTCTGCAATCTCAGTTTCTGCTGTTCCCAGAATCACCCTGGCCTTCCTTTCCCTTTCAGCCTGTGCCTGCTTACTCATAGCATCAGCAAGATTCTGAGGAATGACAATGTCTTTAATACCAACGTTCTGACAGGTAATACCCCAGGGATTTGTGTTATTATCCAGCACCTTCTGCAGATCTTCTGCTATTTTATCCCTCTCCTGAAGCAGATCGGCCAGCTCATGTTTTCCTATAATGTCCCTCAATCCTGTCTGGGCAATATAAAAAATCGCCTTTTCATATTCCTGAACTTCAAGCGCTGCCTTTTCAACATCCCAAACAGTCCAGTAAACAACAGCATCCACGTTTACCGGAACAGTATCTTTTGTCAACGTTTGTTCCGCTTTAAAGTCGGTTACCCGAACCCGCTGATCAATATATTTATCTATTTTATCGATGACCGGAATAATAAAAAATAATCCGGGACCTTTCAATCCCTTATATTTTCCCATTCTTAACAACACTGCCTTTTCCCACTGATCCGCAATATGAACAGTGGCAGACAGAAGCACAGACAAAAAGATCATGCAGACAAAAGGACCTTGTGAAACAATCTCCAAATAATATAAAATAATGGATACTGAAATTAAAACGACGAGTACCGCCATCGCAACAGGATTAAAGTACCCTTTGACAATATTCTTCTTCATTTTATTTGATTTTATCAGGTTAATCTAAAAAACATTATAGAGAATCAACTCAATTTCAAGCTCATTTTACTTGTCATCTATTTTCTGGAGATCATGGATCAGATCATTGATCGAAAATCCATAACTGAACGCGATGGTTGAGAATTCATCACATATTTCTTTCAGCTTCCTGCTTTTTTCCTTCTCCGAAATTAATACACCCGATTCACCGATGAATGTACCTGTTCCCTGCTGAGTTTCCAGAATATTTTGAATTTCAAGCTCCTTATATGCTTTTGCCACCGTGTTCAGATTTACTTTCAAATCAACAGCCAAGGTTCTTACTGTTGGTAATTGTTCTCCGATTTTCAAGGTTCCTTTTGCAATGCCGAACTTAATCTGATCAATGATTTGTCGATAAAATGGAATACCTGTCCTCGGATCTAATTTAAATTGTATCATTATACTAGACTTATATTACAATAGACATATAATACAAATATACAACTTCTTTTTGGAGAATTCCTCATGTTATGCTGCTATTTTTTTAATTTTAGCCCGAAAATAATTTCATGAAAGCAAGTGACCATAACTATGTGATCAGAGTAGGTTGGATCTCGATTATTGTGAATGCCGTTTTATTCGTAATCAAGTATTGGGCCGGCATTGTTTCCGGATCGATCGCCCTGATTGCGGACGCCTGGGATACACTGACTGATTGCATTTCATCGCTGGTGGTAATTGTCGGGGGAAAACTGGCCGGCAAACCGGCAGACAAGGAGCATCCGTTCGGACACGGAAGGGCTGAACATATCGCTGCCATCGTGATCGGCGTTATTCTTTCTATCTTAGCCTTTAATTTCATTGTCAATGCATACGAAAGATTCATGTCCCGTGAAGGCGGCCGGTTTGGAACGATTGCAATTGCGGTCACCATTACTTCAGTTATTGTCAAGGAGTTGCTGGCCCAGTACGGATTTTGGGCCGCAAAGAAAACAGGATCGTCTGTGTTAAAGGCGAATGCCTGGAATTTTCAGGCCGATGCATTGGCATCCGTAATCATTCTGACGGGAATTTTGCTCGGAAGGCTTTACTGGTGGGTTGATCCTTTATTGGGGCTTATACTCGCGTTCATGATTGCACGTGCCAGTTATGAAATCCTTTCAAAAGAGATCAAAGCATTGCTTGGAGAAGAAGTTGATCCGGACTTGGTGCATCGGATCACCTCCGAAGTAAATACGCTTCTTCAGCGAAACGTTTATATTCATCACTTCCATTTGCACAAATATGGGAGCCACCAGGAATTAAGCTGCCACATCAAGCTTCCGGCTAAAATGAGTTTGGATGAAGCACATAAAATCTGTAGTCAAATCGAGGAAATGATCAAACGACAGTTTGAAATGAATGCTACGATCCATCCGGAACCACTTGATGCCATGAGATGACCGGGAATCTTTTCGGGAAAATTCAGATTCCATCGGTTATTCCGTTGGAATATCATTAAATTAGCAAAACAGATGGAGAAACAAAGAAACTACTCTATGAGACATTTTTTTTCACTGATAATGATTATCCTGGCTATAGTGGCGTGCGAGGAAACCTTTAATAATCCGCCCCGATCTGAATTAGTCGCCCGGGTTGAATTTTCGTCAGGCGCGGCAAATCCTGATCCGTTTATTTCAGTGTATGGTGCCGGGCAGGACAGTATCTGGATCTCTCAGATACAAACCAGGGAATTCAATCTTCCCTTAAGTACACTCGAAAGCACATCGCTGGTTGTTTTGTTTGATTCTATCGCTGATACCCTGACCATTGTCCACGAGAATACGATCAATTACGAATCGGTCGAGTCAGGTTTTTATTATGAATATTGGATAAAGAACATTAGCCATACTTTTAACAGAATAGATTCACTTGTTGTACTTGACAGTGCGGTAACTCAAACATGGAATGAAAATATTAAGCTTTACATTACTGATCTGCCTGCTGACACTGAGTAGTTACGGACAGGAAGAAGAGGAACAAAAAATCAAGCCCAAACGTACCGATAATTTCTTCCGGATGGATGGGATCCGGCTGGGTGCTGACATCACCCGGCCATTCCAATCGACCTGGATTAAAGGAGACAGGAAGGGTATGGAATTCAGCGGGGAAATCGAACTTCGTCCCAACATCTACCCTATAGCAGAAGCTGGCTGGGAGAAATTTTCGCTCGACCAGGATTTTGTCAGCTACAACAGTTCAGGCCCTTATGTTCGCTTTGGAATGAATTACAATCTTTTAAGCGCCGCGACAAAAGAAGAAAAAGATATCTTGTACCTGGGATTCCGGTATGGGATCAGTTTTGCAAAACAAGAAGTGAGCTCATATAAAATCGATAACTACTGGGGACCTGTTACAGGTTCATTTCCTTCTCAAAATTACCAATCCCAGTGGTTTGAACTGGTTTTTGGGCTAACCGGGGAGATCTTTAAAAATTTTTATTTGGGGTGGTCTCTTCGCGGCAAATTTAATGTAATACAAAAAGATCTCGGTCTGCCTCCCGCATTTTTTAATCCCGGATATGGCAAAGCAGAAAACAGTATGAACTTTGATTTCTCCTATTCCATTTTTTATACCCTCCCCTTCGAATTCGGAAGGAACAAAAAAGAGG
>JBDKTZ010000213.1:0-4777 GCA_039679975.1 Prolixibacteraceae bacterium | reverse complement strand
ACCTGGTTCTTCCGCCCGAAACAATGCAGCAGATCAGGGAAGTGGAAAACTGGGTGTTGCATCAAAACACCCTCATGAAAGAATGGAACATGAAGCGCTGGATCAAACCCGGGTACCGGGCGCTTTTTTACGGGCCTCCGGGAACGGGTAAAACCCTTTCGGCCATGATACTGGGGAAAAAAACCGGCCGCGATGTGTTCCGGGTCGATCTGAGCATGGTGGTGTCGAAATTCATCGGTGAAACGGAGAAAAACCTGTCACAGCTTTTCGACCGGGCCGACAACAAAGACTGGATCCTGTTCTTTGATGAAGCCGATGCGCTTTTCGGCAAGCGGACGAACGTACGGGATGCCCACGATAAATATGCCAACCAGGAAGTGTCGTACCTGTTGCAGCGGGTGGAAATGCACAACGGACTGGTGATCCTGGCATCGAACCTGAAGTCGGTAATCGACGAAGCTTTCAACCGGCGATTCCAGTCGGTGGTCTGGTTCCCGGCGCCGGGACCGCACGACAGGCTTCAACTGTGGAAAAAAGTGCTGCCTCACCATGACGGCATTCAGACCCCCTCGGATGCGGAGCTCTTCACGCTTGCCAAAAAATACGAGATGACCGGTGCCGGGATCGTCAATGTGGTCCAGTATTGTTGTCTGGAATCTTTGGCCGGCGGGTCGCGCGAAATTACCCTGGGAAGCCTGCAGAAAGGCATCGAAAGGGAGTACATGAAGGAAGGAAAGGTTTTTTGAAACGACTTTAACTTAATACATTGAAACATATGCAATATCCTGGAAGAGTCATTAAAAAGGGAGAAAAAGACGCTGACATTGTCAGGGCGGTTCAGCGGCAGTTGAATCTCAAAGGCCTGGGTCCGCTGGAAGTGGACGGAGAGTTTGGGCCCCTCACCGAAAGTGCGGTAAAGGAATTTCAGTCACAGCATGTGGATGCCTACGGGATCCCGCTGGTGTTTGACGGTCTGGTCGGTTCGGTCACATGGTCGGTTCTGTTTGGAAGTGACACGCCCGAACCCGGCACAGAAAAGCTTCGTTCCGTTTTGCTGGAAAAAGCCGTGAGTGTGGCTGAAAGTCAACTGGGGATACTGGAAGAACCACCGGGGTCGAACCGCGGAGTCATGGTTGAACAATACCAGTCCAGGGCCGGTATCAGTCCCGGAGACCCCTGGTGTGCGGCATTTGTATACTGGTGCTTCGCGGAAGCTGCTGGTGCCGCAGGCCTCTCAAACCCCTTGCCTCGCACCGGCTCCTGCATGTATCACTGGGATCATGCCAAAGGGCACCGGATCGTAAAGCAACGGGCGACAAACGATCCGTCGCTGCTGATGCCCGGGCATATTTTCATCATCAACCACGGTAATTACCGCGGGCACACCGGAATCATCACTTCGGTCAAAAACGGCTACGTCCAGACTATTGAGGGAAATTCCAATACGGGCGGAAGCCGGGAGGGCCTGGGCGTCGTGGCTCTCTCCCGGAAGATCGTCAGCATTAATCAGGGATTTATCGATTACAGCCGGTAGTGGTGGCCCGGTAAATAGAAATGGCTGTTCTTTACCTTGAAAGATGGATTTGAGGAGTCGTAGTTTGATAAGAATATTGAAACGATAAACATATGAAGATTACCGATTTTACGGAAAGTCCGGCCGTGATGAAGATCATCGGCGACTTAAAAAAAGACAGGATCTCGGAGAAGCAGTTCTCGGATGTCCTCGACGGGAAGGGTAACCAGTACGTGGAGCTGGTGCAGGAAGGGGGAGGCGTGCTGGGTGTGGCCCTGATCGGGTACACCCATGTGCTGGAACAGGCGGGTGTCCGCTTTTTGAGCCTTGCCGGGACATCGGCCGGATCGATCAACGCCATGCTACTGGCCGGTCTGGGCGATATTTCGCGGGAGAAATCGCCGCTGGTAATTGAAGAACTGGTCAACAAAAATCTGTTCGATTTTGTGGATGGCGATGATGATGCGAAGAGTTTTATTGATGCCCTGATCCGGAAAGCCCGGCGGGTCAAGCTGATCTGGAGAGGCTGGCAGGTGCTCGATGATATTTTTGATAACCTTGGACTGAATCCCGGGGAGGATTTTACCCGCTGGCTTCAGGATTTTTTGAAAAAATACGGTGTGATCAGTCAGGAGGAGCTGGAAGCAAGATTCGGCGTTTTGCCTCCCGACCTCCGGATAAGAAGCGGGATCAACAGGACACTCGACGGACTGACGCCGCGGCTGGCCATTATCTCGGCCGAACTGAATACCGAAACCAAGGTCGAATTTCCCTGCATGAACGCCCTTTACTGGAAAGATCCGAAGAAAGTGAACCCCGCCCTTTACGTCCGGGCCTCGATGTCGATTCCTTACTTCTTCGAACCCTTGCGGATAACTCATATTCCTCAGGGAAAAGAAGCCAAACAGTTGTGGGAGAGTCAGGTCAGCTATTACGGGCCGGTACCCAAAGAGGCTTTTTTTGTGGATGGCGGCATCATGTCGAACTTCCCGGTGAATGTGTTCCATAAAAGGAATGCCGTTCCGCGGCTGCCAACTTTCGGGGTGAGGCTGGGCGTTGACCGGAACAAGCTCAATACCGTCAGCTCTCCGCTGAACCTGTTTGGTGCGATGTTCAATTCGATCAGGCACCTGCACGATTTTGACTTCATCCTGCGGAACCCCGATTACCGGATGCTGATCGGTAAAATCGATATCGGCGAACACGACTGGCTCAATTTTGCCATCAGTCCGGAAGCCCAGATCGACCTGTTCCGCCGGGGAGCTGAGGCGGCTGCAGCCTTTCTCCGGGGATTTGACTGGATGGCTTATAAAAAGGTGAGAGAAGAAATGAAAATACCTGAGCCGGCATAAATCTGAAATTCCGCACGGAACCCGTGCATTTTTAAACAGCAGAAGCGTCATAGATCTTCACCGGCTATGACGCTTTTTCGCTGCTATCGTTTGCGGTATTGCCGCGGTGACATGTTCATGACCTTGCTAAAGAGCCGGGAAAAGTAAAACTGATCATCAAAACCCATTTCCCGTGCCGCTTCGGCGATACTCCAGTCTGAGTTGTCGAGAAGCCGGCAGGCCAGCTGGATTGACAGAGCCCTGTATAATTCAGAATAATCGGCCGATATTTATAAAATAGGTTTAATTTTATGCCGGATTTATAAACCTATCTTCTTGAAAAAAGACAATCCATATATTGTGAAAGAGGACCATCCTTCTATATGGAACCGGCTGAAATCGGGCGATAAAGAATCATTTGAGATGCTGTTTAAAACCTGTTATCTGCAATTATGTATTTTTTCGAACCAGTTCACGAAAAATATGGACGATGCCAGGGAAGTAGTGCAGGAGCTGTTCGTTTATCTTTGGGAAAATAGGGAAAAAACAAAAAAGATTGATTTCGTTCAATCATATGTTTATGCTGCATTAAGGTTCAACAGTATCCGGAAATTCAATTCAAAAACCCGGGATAGGATGGAGATTGCCGAGGTACCTGAAGAGGAGTGCAGTGTTGATTTTCACGATCAGATCGAATATGCTGAACTGCAACAGGCTGTTTTTAAAACGATTGATTCGCTTCCTCCCCAATGTCGGAAAATTTTTATGATGAGCAGGTTCGAACGGCTGACTTATCAGGAAATTGCAAATATCCTGGGAATATCACCCAAAACGGTTGAGGTACAAATCAGCAAAGCACTCCGGACTCTTCACGAAACATTAAGAAAGTATCATTCCGGTCTCGTTTTTCTCTTTTTTTCTTAAAAAGCAATTTTTTAAGATTTGGGATAAGGGGAGGGCGCCTGTTTTCACTCTTATCGGTGAGAGCATTAATAAGAGTAACCGATTTATGGAGCTTGACAAGATCATAAAATACATAGAAGGAACAGCCAATCATATTGAAAAGGAGGAAATTGAGGTTTGGCTTTCAAAGGATTCCGGTAACCAGGAATACCTGAAGAAAGTGAAAAAAGTATGGTTTGCAGTCGATGAACTCAAAGCATTATCCCTGATCGATGTGAATAAAGACTGGAATAACATAGAAAAAAGGATATCCGGAAGATCCGGGGATTTTAATCAGCTTGCCGGAAAAAAACGTGTACTTCTGTCGCAATGGGCTAAAATTGCAGCCGTGTTTGTTCTCGGGATCATTATAACAAGCCTGTTTTTCTATCTTAGACAAGACCTGTCTCAAACCAGCAAGTTTGCCGGTCGTTCTTACGAATTGAACATACCTGATGGTCAAAAATCCGATATCGTTCTTCCTGATGGGACAAAAATTATGATCAATGCAGGTAGCAGGATGCGCTTGCCCGCAGATTTTGGCCATAACCGGCGGGAAGTTTGGCTCGAAGGAGAAGCCTTTTTTGAAGTAGTCAAAAATACCGGAAGGCCGTTTTGGGTTCATACAACGGGCATAGACATGAAGGTGCTTGGTACTACTTTTAATGTCCGGGCATATTCGGGCGAAGGCATTATCGAAACCACGCTTGTTGAAGGTAAAGTCGTATTGAGCAGGCAACAGGAAGAGGAAGAAGTGGCATTGGAGCCAAATCGTAAGGCGATCTTCATAAAAAACAAGGATGCTGAAATACCAGCCGGCATCAGAAGGGAATTTGAAACACTCAAAGCTGGTGAAATACTCATCTCCGGCCTGATCGATCCGGAAGAGGTTGTTTCATGGACCAGAGGGAAACTCATTTTTGAGGACGAATACTTTGATGTAATTGTCAGGCGCCTGGAGAAGTTTTACGGAGTTAAGATCCGGATTGAA
>JBDKTZ010000305.1:0-3064 GCA_039679975.1 Prolixibacteraceae bacterium | reverse complement strand
ACTGAAAAAACACCGTCAAATAAAGACTGGTCGGTATACTCAATGCTGCCGGCCAGCCCGATCACCTTCTTTCCCTGCTTCCTTGCCCGGCACGCTACCGCATAAGGCGCCTTATTCCAAAACGTCTGGCTGTCGATTTTCCCTTCTCCGGTGATGACCAGATCGGCCCAACCGACGTGTTGATCGAAGCCAATCAGATCTAAAATGAAATTGCCTCCGAAAACAATTTCCGCATTTAACCAGCCGGCCATCCCTGCGGCAATACCTCCGGCAGCCCCGCCCCCTTTTATGCCGGTAACAGACTTTCCGGTAAAGGCTTCCGTGAAATCAGCGAAATTTCTCAATCCTTTCTCCAGAAGGCTCACCATCTGAGGAGTGGCGCCTTTTTGCGGTGCGAAAACCGCAGCGGCCCCCTCCTCTCCAAGCAACTGGTTCTCCACATCACAAATTACCTTGATCTCAATCCCGGCCGGCAGGTTCAGGTGACCTTTCACTATCGCTATTCTGCTTAAATTCTCCCCGTTGCCGCGAAGCTGATTTCCGAACGAATCAAAGAACTGCAGGCCCAACGCTTCGAGCATGCCGGTCCCGCCATCAACGGTAGCGCTGCCTCCAACTCCGACATAAATCGTTGTTGCGCCTAAACGAACGGCTTCCATGGTCAGTTGCCCGGTTCCATAGCTTGATGTTTTTAACGGATTAAGCTCGTGTGGCTGTAACAGCTTCATTCCCGATGCATCGGCCATTTCAATTACAGCAACATTGCCGGCATACCCCAACCGGGCCTTAACCGGGCGTCCAAGCGGATCAAGCACGTCGGCCGCATAATTTTTCAGTTCCAGCGCTTTCGTCAGCACTTGTCCGGTATCATCTCCCCCATCAGCTACCGGCACTTTTCTGATACTGAAAAAACCGGGATCCGTGTCCAGGAAAGCCTGTCCGATCAGGTCTGCAAAATGAAAGGCAGACAAACTGCCTTTCATGCTGTTCGGTGCAATCAAAATGTTCATTTCATTAGTCATTTTTCACGCTCGGCAAAGCTCAAACAAGTTTGGCTTTGCCCTCGCTTACTCAAAATGTTCATTTCATTAGTCATTTTTTAACTTCGTTAGATGTTTCTCCCGTTCGGCAGTTCTCAAACAAGTTTGGAACTGCGCTCACTCACTCGAAACATTCAACTTCATCAGATGTTTCTCCCGTTCGGCAGTTCTCAAACAAGTTTGGAACTGCGCTCACTCACTCGAAACATTCACGCTCGACGTCTGCCTCAGGCGTAGCCTCACCCCCACTGTCAAATCATTTTTCCTCACCGTTCTCCGTGCTCCTTGTTCCGGTGTCCATTTTTGGCACTCGCTTACCGGCGAAATGCCGGGATCACATAACTATATATTTCATAGCGCAGTTCGCTCCAGGCGCTCTTCCTTGGAAAAGGGAAGCCTGGAAAGAGTTCCTGCTCATTGGGAACAAATTTAATCTTTACTTTTATTTTTTCCTTGCCTTTAGTTAAATCGGCAGGGATCAGGAATTCATCGTCACGAAGTCGCCGGTTGGAAGTTTTTGTACGCAACTGGCGTTTTTCCAGTTCACCGCCCGGGTCAGAATACAAACAGGTATTCGAACCGGCCAGGTACCATGTCCCTGCTTTTTCCCATTCGCCGTCTGTATCTCCACCGGCAATATAAACTTCAGCAGTTTGGTTGGGAAAACTGTAATCCAGGGTCCGTCTCAGCAAAACGCCTGTATTTTGCGGAGAAATCTTTACAGTAAATTCGGAAGAACCCGTTGTATGACGACCATCTTCTTCTTGTTCCGGAGATACTTCTTTTCCGATCAGATCCATGTACCCGGGGATACCCTCACGACGTAATCCCCATGAATTATAGGGAAAAACATCGATTCCCCGTTCATAGCGAGACCGGATGGTTTCGACCGGCGAAGCCTGTGGAGAGGAATAATCATGGTCCCGTTCATTTGAAAGATCACCGATATTGATTTCGTCTGTTTTGATCAATGAGGCTTCGGGCAAGCCATACCAATACGTAACCGCTTCATAATGCTCGGTCGAAAGGTTTTCGCCCCCATGTTCAAAACCGATGACTGCCCGCTTTCCAAATGGCATCATATCGGCTAACAGAAAGCGATATCCGGATTCGATCAGATCTTTTTCATGCAGTGCTTTCTCTTTATCGCGGGTACCGCAGGGATGACCTGCAAACGGCAGGGTCATATTTTCACCGCCCCAGTAGTCGCCGCCACCACCCCACTCTTCGGTACCGGTGCCATAAGCCTGCGGACTCCGGCTGTCGTCGAAGAAAAACCGGGGATCTCCCTCCAGTGTTCCCAAAAACCCGGTATGGGAAAAGATAAAGGATGTGCCCACAAAGCTGCCCGACCAATCCTGATGACCTTCGATCCCTTTGGTGTCCAGATAAACCATATCTTTCCCCAATTCAGGGGAAGGAATATCTTTATAAGCGGCATGGAAATAACTGCTTAATTCAGGAGTAGTTTTCCAGGGTTCATATCTGATTTCATAAGAAACCTCCGTATCATCAGGATTAATTCCCGTCAGTTCAAATCTGGCCGATTTAAAAAACGGCATCGGGTAGTAGCAGGCCAACTCCACCTTTCTATTGGGATAATCGAACCGGATATTGAGAGGAAACGCCTTGATCAGGTATTCCTTATTTTCGCGGTTATAGAATGTTCCGGCGCCAAAGAACAGGCACAAAGGCGCATCGATCGAAGGATATTCAGCTTCATCCCAGGTAATCCGAAGATTCAACCGTTCCAGGTCAAGGGCCTTGTCCATCGGAAGAGAAAGTTTAAAAGCCCTGATCACTGACGACGCTTTCTTAATTGAAGCGATCTGCACTTTTTCGGCATTCAATCTAACGTTTCCGCTTTTGGTTGCAATATCCTTTGGTGCGATATCCGTTCCTGCCCGGCCAATCAGGTCGAGCACGTCCTGATCAGGTTTCTGATCACTATTCCAGGTTTGCAAAGAACGGGAAAGCTGGTTTTGATTGGCAAACAAGCTGTAGATATAATATCCTGTGCCGTA
>JBDKTZ010000030.1:0-9188 GCA_039679975.1 Prolixibacteraceae bacterium | reverse complement strand
TTGATTTCGGTACATATACAGCGCCATAGCGATTGCCGCATTTACTTCGCCCGAAATAGCCGATACCTCTTTGGGGAGGCTGGCTGTGACTTCAGGTTTGATCTTCTTTTTCCGGTTCATCAGGCGGAAAATCAAAGAAAATGCCGCGAAAAGAATTGCGAGGGCTGTCAGAACTACGGACATGGAGATCGCAGTCATACCGACACCATAAGGATCGATGGCGACAAACTCTTCGCCTGAAGTCATTTTTCTGCTATAGTCATTGTCCGAACCGGGGGTTGTGTGCGTGGTCAGCTGCCATTTATTTTCTGCCGGACTGATCCGGGCATAGGCCGTATCCGGTTTTTGTTCTCCTTCTAATTCAATTTTGTCGATTAACGTTTTACCATTCACATCGAAGAGCGCAACAACTTTTGAATTGCGTAAATCGAAGTTTACATGAAATATACCACGACTGGGTTTGTTATCCGCAAAAAACACGATGTAGCCCTGGGGCGGCATAGCCGTTTCGACAGTGCCGGACGGGATCCAGTATTTCATGGGATTATCAAGATCGTCAGTCAAATAACATCCGCCAATGTTGGCGTTTGAATAAGTCGAATTTATGATTTCAATCCATGGAGAACGTTCTCCATAATCATCTTCATAATTGGATACATTATTCACCAGGACTTCGTTGATCCTGAGTCCGAGGGTTCCCTGGGCCATCCCTGAGAATCCTGAAGCAAACAGCAGGAAGAAAGTAATCCCGGATATGAACGGTTTCATTTTATTTCGCATAATCATGTTATAAAGGAATATTAGTATGTTTTTTGGGAGGCATGACGTCCTTTTTGGTGGCCAATGTCTGCAATGCACGGATGATGCGAAAACGGGTATTGCGTGGTTCAATGACATCGTCGATGTAACCATATTGAGCAGCATTGTAAGGATTTGCAAATTTCTCCTTGTAGTCTGCCTCTGACTTTTCGAGAAAATCTGCTTTATCCTGCTCATTTTCAATGGCACTTATCTTCTTGCTTTGCAGCACTTCGATAGCTCCTTTAGGGCCCATCACCGCAATTTCACCCGATGGCCAGGAATAGTTGATGTCTCCCCGCAGATGTTTGGAGCTCATCACACAGTAGGCACCTCCGTAAGATTTCCTGAGAATGACGGTGACTTTGGGTATCGTTGCTTCGCCGTATGCAAAAAGCAATTTTGCTCCGTGAGTGATGATGCCGCCATATTCCTGAGCAGTTCCGGGAAGAAACCCCGGTACATCGACCAAAGTCACGATCGGAATGTTGAATGCATCGCAGAAACGGACGAACCTTGCTGCCTTGCGCGAGGCATTAATATCGAGCACACCGGCCAGATAATTGGGCTGATTGGCGACAATACCCGTAGAAATGCCGTTAAAGCGGGCAAATCCGGTGATAATGTTCTGCGCATAGTTCCGTTGTACTTCCAAAAATTCGTTGTAATCAACGATTGAATGGATCACATCTTTTACATCGTATGGTTTGTTTGGATTATCAGGAATGATCTCGTTTAAAAGGTCATCCAGACGATCGATGGGATCATCACAGGGTTCTAATGGTGCGTCTTCGAGATTGTTCTGTGGCAGATAGCTTAACAACTTGCGAATCAATGAAATGCCTTCCTTCTCGTTTTCAGCAATAAAGTGAGATACGCCCGATTTGGATCCATGTACGGAAGCCCCTCCCAGTTGTTCATCGGAGACCACTTCACCGGTGACTGTTTTAACTACTTTAGGTCCGGTTACAAACATGTAACTGGTATCTTTGCTCATCACAATAAAGTCGGTCAGTGCCGGAGAATAAACGGCTCCTCCCGCGCAAGGTCCGAAGATGGCAGAAATCTGGGGAATTACACCCGATGCCATAATATTGCGTTCAAAGATTTCAGCATAACCGGCAAGTGCGGTTACCCCTTCCTGGATCCGCGCACCTCCTGAATCGTTGATCCCGATCACCGGGGCACCTGTTTTCATGGCCATGTCCATGACTTTGCAGATCTTGAGCGCATAGGTTTCGGAAAGTGAGCCTCCGAACACCGTGAAATCCTGTGCATAAATATAGACAAGACGTCCGTCAATAGAACCCTGGCCGGTTACAACACCGTCACCAAGAAATTTAGTTTTGTCAAGTCCGAAGTTCGTGCATCTGTGGGTCACAAACATATCGAATTCTTCAAAGCTGCCTTCATCCAGAAGCAAATCGATGCGTTCACGTGCCGTTAATTTTCCTTTTTGATGCTGGGCTTCAATTCTTTTTTCTCCACCGCCTAATTTGGCCTCCTTGCGAAGGTCAATTAATTGTTGAATTTTATCTTGATTATTCATTCGGCTATAGTTTAATTTTTTAATTGCCATCCGGAAATTTACTTTGAGCATAGTTCGGTTAAAACACCCAGTGTTGCCTTTGGATGAAGAAATCCGATATTCATGCCTTCGGCCCCTTTGCGGGAGGTCTTGTCGATCAATCTAACGCCTTTTGCTTCGACCGATTTCAGCGCTTCAGTTGCGTTGTCTACGGCAAAAGCAAGGTGATGGATACCTTGTCCTTTATTTTCGAGGAATTTACCGATAGGTCCTTCCGGATCGGTCGATTCCAAAAGCTCGATTTTTGTTTGTCCAACCATAAAAAAGGCGGTTTTTACCTTTTGATCGGCTACTTCTTCAATCGCGTAACACTTCAAGCCAAGGACATTTTCATAATAGGGAATAGCCTCCTCAAGACTATTGACTGCAATTCCGATGTGTTCAATATGAGAAATATTCATTTTTAAAGTATAATAAGGTTGATAATTATTCTTTTTAACTAGTTGCAAAATTAGGTGGTTTAATTTTTTTTCTAACGAAAAAATCAAAAATTCGAAAAATGGTTCGTGTGTTCTTCAGCAGACTTAATAAAGATATATTATGTCCTTCGACTAGGCTCCAATAAAGAAGAAAGACAGGATTTTGGGCCTGCCTTTCCTATTGTTAGTTCTTTTCAGCGGTTTTACCTGTAAAATGAAAATGGGGGCCGAAACGTTCAAAGGCTGCTTTGTCCAATTCCTCCCTGTGCTCGGGATGGGCTATCGAAATCAATAATTTGGCTCTTTCCTGCAGGGTCTTTCCATATAAGTTTACCGCCCCGTATTCGGTCACGATCCAGTGCATATTGGCGCGGGTACTTACGACTCCTGATCCGGGGAGCAAAACAGGACTGATTTTAGAGATACCCTTATCGGTCACAGAAGGCAGGGCGATAATCGGCTTTCCTCCTTTTGAATAACCTGCGCCACGGATAAAGTCTATTTGTCCGCCAACGCCTGAATAATGTTTGATGCCAATTGAATCTGCACAAACCTGGCCTGTAAGGTCGATAGCCAAAGCAGAATTAATAGCCGTTACCTTATCCAGCTGACGGATGATGTGCACACTGTTTGTATAGCAAACGTCCATCATGGCAACCATTGGATTATCATTGACGAAGTCGTATAATTTTTTGGTTCCCATGAGGAATGTGGCGACCATCTTCCCTTTCGCGAGGTTTTTATATTTTCCGGTTACGATACCTTTTTCGACCAGCGGCAGAATTCCATCAGAAAACATTTCTGTATGAACTCCAAGGTCTTTGTGATTACCCAATTGTGCGAGAACGGCATTTGGAATGCCGCCGATACCCATTTGGAGACAGGCACCATCTTCAACAAGCTCAGCTACATTTTTACCGATGGCAACATCAATGTCCGATAATTCGCCCATATTGTGTGCATACAGTTCAATGTTGTCTTCAACGAAAATATCGATGTCATTCACGTGAACCATCGCATCTCCCCAACAACGGGGAACATTTGGATTTACTGCTGCAATGACTGTATCGGCTGTTTCAATGGCAGCCAGAGTCGCATCGACTGAAGTCCCCAGTGAAACATAACCATGTTTGTCAGGCAGCGAGCACATAATGAGCGCGACATTGACTTTTAAGTAGCCTTCACGAATCAGCTTTTGGGTCTCGCTAAGAAAAACAGGGATATAATCGGCATATCCCGCCTGCGTTTGTTTTCGAAGGTTGGCTCCTACAAAGAATTGTTCGGGAACAAAAATTCCTTCAAATTCAGGATCGCCATATTCCAGTTTCCCTTCTACATGGAGGTGTTGAATCTTGACGTCATAAAGTTCTCCATTACGTCCCCTCTCAATCATCGGCTTCACCAGCGTGTGAGGTGTGACAGCTACGCTGCTCAGGTGCACACGGTCGCCCGATTTGATTGCTTTTACTGCTTCTTCGGGAGTAACATATTTGATTTGTTTCATAACTTTGAATTAGAATAAATTGCCCTTTTGAAATTTGCCGCAAAGATAAAAATTTAATAGCCAACCCTCCTGAATTGCTGGTTATTTAAAAGTGATCTACGGAAGGGCGTAGATATCTGAAGTTAATGTTAAGAAAACAGGGACGAGTATCAAAACAAAGACATAAGACGCTAAAGTCAAGAGTCAGGAATCAAGTTCAGGTTACAAATTTTCGATATTGCAAACTCAGAAATTTATAGTTTGCAACTTTAAGTTTGCAGCTTGAAAAACGAAACATGTAAGCTAAACGCAGCTTTCAGAAAACAGTAATGGGAACCATCCTGCTCGGATAATTCCCATTCACTTCCGGCAGCATAAGCTGCCATTGCGCCAGGCTACTGTTATTGTGGCCGGCTGTCAGATGGAGCATTACTTCCGACCGACTGCCCTGATCCTTCCGGAAAAGCCTTCTACAGCGAGTCCTTCCGGATGTCCGTTCTGTATTCCTTGCGGATACCTTGGCGGACGAACCCCTTTCAGGCATTGTATAAAGCAAGGTCTTTCGATCTTTCTTTATTCAACTTCGCGGTTACCGAAAACCGAAGTTTCTTTCACCGGCTACCCCCCGGGAATATTCTTCCCTTCCGGGGGCCCTGTCTGCTCAGAAACCATGTTGAACTTTTCAGTTCAGGATTCCGAGAAAGCATCCAACAATAAATTGTCTTTTGCTTCAACTTCGACTCTTTCCGATGGCGGATCCGAAGATCCGGATGATTTGATTTAAGTCCACCTAAGAACTTCATCGCCTCCGCATCAGTCCGAGTTGCCTTTTATCCCTCACCTGATAGATCAAAGTTACAACACTTCACCCATACAAGTCAAGAGCTTTTTGCAGCTTTAAATGAACTTTGTGTTAACAAGAGTTATTAACAATTGTTAGAAAGCGATGAAAGGCTTGTTATATGCTGATTTGTAATTATTTTTATAGTTTTTGAATACAAGTTATTAACAATTTTTAACCTTATTCGTCAAAAAAAGATACTTGCTGATGCTGTACCGAAAAGAATTCATAACCGGATTTGCTCTGCCTGCAGTTTTTAGCTGAACTTAAGCCTGAACTTCTTGTTTTAGTGAACATCTGTTGAGACAACTAATAATAAATGAGACAACTAATAATAAAAATATATGCAAACAATTTTAGGTTCAGGCGGAGCGATTGGAAAAGAATTGGCAGGGGCTCTTCAATCCTATACAGAGAAAGTGAGGTTGGTTAGCAGAAGCCCGCGAAAGGTCAATCCGGGTGATGAGCTTATGCCGGCCGATTTACTCAATCCTGATCAGACAAGGAGGGCCGTTAAAGGCTCTGATGTGGTTTATGTTACAGTTGGTTTGCCTTATCGTACTAAGGTATGGGAGGAAAGCTGGCCCAGGCTGATGTCGAACGTCATCAGCGCCTGCAAGGAACATAACTGCCGTCTTGTTTTTTTTGACAATGTCTATATGTACGATCCTGACAAGCTGAACAAAATGACTGAAGAAACTCCAGTCAATCCATCCAGCAATAAGGGCAGGATCAGAACGGCTATTGTCCGAATGATCATGGACGAGGTGGAAAGGGGAGAGCTTCAGGCTTTGATTGCACGCTCAGCCGACTTCTATGGTCCGGGATTGCAGGCCACCAGTGTTCTTTCGGAGGTAGTGATCAAGCCGCTAAGTTCAGGCAGACGGGCGATGTGGATGGGACCTGTCAACTATAAACATTCCTTTACATATACGCGCGATGCAGGTAACGCAACTGCATTGCTTGGAAATACGCCGGACGCATGGAACCAGGTCTGGCATTTGCCGACCGCTTCAAATCCTTATACCGGCAGAGAGTGGATTGAAATTATTGCGCGGGAATTAGGCGTGGAACCGAAATATTTCAGCGTCCCCAAATGGATGATGAAGGTGTCGGGGCTTTTTGTTCCACTGATGAAAGAATTAGAGGAAATGATGTATCAGTATGACCGGGATTATGTTTTTGACAGTTCCCGGTTTGAAAGGCGTTTTGGTATTTTGCCTACTCCTTATCATGAAGGGGTAAAAGAGGCTGTTCGTGACTATAAGGCCCTTGGTCAATACTAATTTTCTGTGTATAAAAAAGCCGGTGAATGACGCAGAGGTAAATTCACCGGATATCAGAAGAAAAATGATTTTGAATCTTACTCCTTTTCTGCTTGTTTTTTAAACCATTCCAGCGGGTATGATGAAGGACGCTCGATAGGAAGACCATAAAGCCGGTCCATGATCAGCGATGCCAGTACACCTAACGCACGCGATACTCCGAATAATACGGTGTAGAAGGTATGCTCCTTAATGCCGTAGTGATATAATAAAGATCCGGAATAGGCATCCACGTTCGGCCATGGATTCTGTATTTTTCCGGTGGCTTCCAAAATAGGAGGAACAATTTTGCTCAGGGTGTTGACGATGTTGATCAATTTGTCATCCTTGATATATTTTTCAGCAAATTCCTGCTGAGCGGTGAACCGCGGATCGGTTTGACGAAGTACGGCATGGCCATATCCGGGGATGACCCTTCCTTCAGTCAGGGTTCTTTTTACGTATTCCGTAATTTGTTCTTCGCTGGGCGTATCCGTGTCGAGCTCCTGGATCATATCAAAGATCCAGTTGATCACCTCCTGGTTGGCATATCCATGCAGCGGTCCTGCCAGACCGAGCATACCGGCCGAATAGGCGTAATAGGGATTACTGAGCGCAGAACCAACAAGATGAGTGGCATGAGCAGAAACATTTCCACCTTCATGGTCGGCATGAATGACCATGTACAAACGTAACAGGCGTTTTACCTCCTCGCTGTCATATCCCATCATATGCGCCAGGTTACCTGCCCAGTCCAGCCGTGGGTCGGGTTCAATATGCTCGTCATGATGAAAACTTCTTCGGTAAATATATGCGGCCAATCTTGGAAGACGCGCAATAAGATTCATCACATCCTCATAAGTAGTATCCCAGTAATATTTTTTATGTACTCCGGCGCGGTATGCTTTCTGGAAAATGGAGTCTGTCGCCATACTCAGAATGGCCGCGCTGAATTGCGTCATGGGTCTGGCATTATGAGGAATGGCATCAATGACATCAAAAACATGCTGTGGAACGTAGGCCCGGGTCGCCCAATCCTTGCTGATATTCAATACATCGTCTCTTTCCGGGATTTCGCCGATCAGCATCAAATAGAACAATCCTTCGGGTAGCGGTTCTCCTTCGGGGTTCAGGCGAGGCAGCTTTTCCCTTAATTCGGGAATGGAATAACCCCGAAAGCGGATCCCCGTCTGAGCGTCCAGCTTGGAGGTATCTGTGATCAAGCTAGGCACACCCTTCATGCCGGTCATAACCTGTCCAATGGTCACATTGGCAATTACTTTATCGCCATGCTCATTTTTCAGACGCTGGTATTCGCTGATGCACTTGCTGGCTTTTTCATAAAACTTATTCTTTATGTATTCCATTATTTAATGATTTATTGATTTATGTTTGATTCAATGGGATTTAATGAATGTTTTTAATGATTTCATCAGCAAATTCGTTGGTTGAGACCAACGTTGCTCCTTCCATCAGGGCATGCAGGTCGGCTGTAACTTTTCTTTTGGCGAAGGTGTGTTCCATCGCATCCCTGATGTGCTCTGCCGCTTCGTTCCAGCCCAGGTATTCTAACAGCATAGCTCCTGAAAGGATCAGTGAACTTGGATTGGCTTTACCCGCACCGGCAATGTCGGGCGCTGTGCCATGCGTCGCTTCAAAGATGGCATATCCGCTCTGGAAATTAATATTTGCCCCCGGAGAGATACCAATTCCGCCAACCATCGCCGCCAACTGATCGGAAATATAATCCCCGTTCAGATTCATGGTGGCAATCACAGAGTAATCGTAGGGCCTGAGCAGGCTGTTTTGCAGGAAAGCATCTGTAATTACATCGTTGACGATTACTTTGCCGTTAGCTTTTGCCAAATCCAATGCCTTCTGAGCTTCACCCGCGTTGTTTTCGGTTGCAATTTTTCTGTATTGACGCCAGCTGAATACCTGATCGCCGAATTCCTTTTCCGCCAGATCATAGCCCCAGTTTTTAAAAGCGCCTTCCGTAAATTTCATGATATTCCCCTTATGTACCAGGGTTACCGATGGAAGCTTTCGCTCAATCGCATATAAAATAGCCGAACGGATAAGTCGTTCTGATCCTTCTTTCGAAACTGGTTTAACTCCTAAAGATGAACTTTCAGGAAAACGGATTTTATTGGATATTCCTATTTCACCGGTCAGGAAATCAAGCAACTTTTTGGTCTTTTCATCACCGGTCATGAATTCGATACCAGCATAAATATCTTCCGTATTTTCCCGAAAAATGTACATATCAACCATAGACGGGTAACGAACAGGAGAGGGCACGCCCTTAAACCATCTCACAGGGCGCAGGCAGACATAGAGATCAAGCGTTTGACGCAGAGCCACATTGAGTGATCTGATCCCTTCTCCGACGGGGGTTTCCAAAGGACCTTTGATGCCAACCAGGTAATCTTTAAAAGCCGTCAGCGTCTCATCGGGCAGATAGCTGCCTGTCAGTCCGAAGGCCTTTTGTCCGGCCAGGACTTCTTTCCAGACGAGTTTACGCTTCGAGCCATAAGCTTTACTTATTGCGGCATCCAATACCCTTTGCGAAGGAATCGTAATATCTTTCCCGATGCCATCGCCTTCGATAAAAGGGATGATCGGATCGTTTGGAACAGATAATATCCCGTCTTTTATGGTTATGCGATTGTCCATATCAGCTGGCAGACATTTTTTTTTGCAGATTTTCATCGATGGCGTCCAGGAAAGCTTCGGTTGAAAGATAGCTCGCTTC
>JBDKTZ010000410.1:0-24240 GCA_039679975.1 Prolixibacteraceae bacterium | reverse complement strand
TGCATGTGTTAGGCCTCCCGCTAGCGTTCATCCTGAGCCAGGATCAAACTCTTCGTTGTAATTTGTATTTCTAATCTTTTTCCTCGCTCAAGGCTTTTTTCGTTCTCGCGTCTTTCCTTATCTTTCTACCTTCTTATTTCCTTCAATGAACTTCATTTCTCTTTTTTTGCGGCTGCAAAGTAAACTGTTTTTTCCGGTTATTCCAAAACTTTTTTTTAGTTTTTTTTATCCCAAAAAACACCAAAACCTTACTGAACCACGCCTTTCAGACTACGGCTATGATCCCGTTATCTCCCAAAGCGGCTGCAAAGATACGCAAGCTTTTTTCTCCCGCAATACCTAACCCAATTTATTTTTGAATTCCGACAATCGTTCTATTAAATTAGCTCTGTCTTTCAGTGCTTTACAATATAAAAAAAATAAAAGAAGGTTCCGGCTTCCCGTCTGAAGTAATCATACTGAAAATTTCCATCCCAAAAATTTTGGAACTTTCACTGACACTCTCATCGTACAAATTCTGTCCCTTCGACCTCATGTAATCCTTCACTTAGAGGAGATGTCGCCGGTAGCGTTTAATCTTACCCACTTTAAAATCCAGATGTTTGAGTTTAGCCCTCCGAACATTTTAGAAACTTTGAAAGCGGAATACTATTTTTCTTAAAAAAGACGAGTTCACCTATTGCTTGCAGATAATAAGGATCTCCGCCGGCTCTCTGATTAATTTCCTTTTCCGGAGTGAGCAATTCGCCTGGAACAAACTTTACAACCTGACCATTCTTGCCCTTGACAATAATACTGCCCGAAAATACAAAATCATTCTCAGGCAGTACTACTGGTATCCACTATATTCAAAGCCGAATTAGTAACCGTTGTTCTGAGTAAGTTCCGGATTGAGCAACCTTTCGTCAAACGGAATAGGAAAGATTAATTTATCCGCAGTTACATTGTATGTACGCGATAACAGGTACGAATATTTCTGTTTCATCTTAACTCCAAAAGCAGTCATTACCTCAATAGCTTCTCCGGTGCGTACCAGGTCCAGCCAGCGGTGATTTTCAAATGCCAACTCAACCCGCCTTTCCTTCGCAATTATATCCCGTAATGTAGTCTGAACGGTCGTAGTCACATCGGCCAACCCTGCACGTGCCCTTACTTTATTCAGATATAGCAAAGCATCTGCCGGTTTAGCTTCTTCATTCAGGCATTCGGCCAAAAGCAAAAGCACATCGGCATAACGGTAAACAATCCAATCATCATTACAATTGTTGAAAATGGAATGAGGATTCAGGTATTTATTGGTGAAAGGAGAAGAAACAAATTGACCCTCCGCATCGGTGTAGCCCATTGAAATCGATCCGTCTTTCCGTTTGTCACCTGTTTCATATGCTGCCAGCAAATCGTCGGTTGGAACATTCCAGCCCCCAATCGATTGGTTGTTCCCGGTCAGGCCTGTAATGACATTCGTATTCACCAATGCAGGGATGAACTGGTAAGTGAAGTTATTCTGCAACCCCTGGTTTCCCTGTAGGTATTGTACTTCAAAAATGGATTCAATGCTGTTTTTATTGGCCGTTTTGAATAGGTCAGCATAATTAGGCATAAGATCATATCCAAGTGTGGTGACACTTTTCAATGCGGTTTCAGCATTGGCATAATCTTTCAAAGTCATATAAACATATCCTAAAAGAGTCTTTGCCGAACCCTGTGTTACTCTGCCTTTTTCAGTTTGGCTAACCGGAAGCTGAGCAGCAGCTTCTGTAGCGTCTTTTTTAATCTGAACATAAACATCAGCCTTCGGCGACCTTGGCAAAGCAGCCCCCGATTCGCTGGTAACTTCCTCGAGATACAATGGAACATCGCCAAAATACTGAACCAGTTCGAAATAATAGAAAGCCCTTAAAAATTTGGCTTCTCCACCATAAGTTTGTTTGGCAGTCGCACCAATCACAGAATCATCAATCCGGTCTAAAATAGCATTACAACGGGAGATTCCTTTGTAGCAAGCGTAATATTTCCGGTTCGAATACTGATTGGCCGAAATATCGATAAATCCGGCAATATCTTCTTTTTCAATATTCTGTCCACCGCGATCGTTTGTTTTGTAATTATAATCCGTATTGTCAGATCGCATTTCACCCATGACATAGGCGTCGCCATACAAACTGCGTAACGTTGCGTAAGCGCCTGAAACAGCCTGTTTGTAATCACTCTCCGTTTGATAAAATGTGGCCGAACTAATCGAAGTTTTGGGAGCCTCATCTAAAAAATCACTGCTGCAGGCTGTTGCCCAAAGGACGATCGTGCCTAATATATAATTCTTGATTTTCATAATCATCTCATTTAAAAGGTTAATTAGAAATTTACGTTTAACCCGAAAGTAAATGTTCTTGGAACCGGATAAGCGGTAAAATCAAGGCCTCCGGTCAAAACGCTACTCCCGTTTATACTTACTTCAGGATTCGCACCATCATATTTAGTCAATACCAGAGCTTGCTGGATACTTCCGTAAATTCTGATTTTTTCAAAATAGGAGGTATTTTTAAATGGTAAGGTATAGCCCAGAGTGATGTTTTTTATAGTCAGATAACTGGCATCGCTTACCCATCTGGAGTTGTCATAACGCGCTAAAGGAGTACCGGTGTTCGTTGTTGGGTGAAGGCCGTCACCCGGATTTGCTTCAGACCGCCACCTGTTAGCCACGTCTTTGGTTACATTAAATACTGCATCCAAATTCTGAGTATATTCCAGGGCACGGTTCATCAGATCATTCCCGTAAGAGCCCGATATGATCATACTGAAGTCAAAATTTCCGTATGTCAAATTGTTAGTTATCCCAAAAATAAAATCCGGATTCGGGTCTCCAATAACAGTGGTATCATAATTATCAATAACACCATCCGGTGTCCCGTTTGGCCCACTGATGTCTTTGTAGCGAACAGTTCCAACCGCTGAAGTCGCATGGTGCGGCGCTGCATCGAATTCAGCCTGATTCTTATAGATCCCGTCAAAAACAAATCCATGTAATAATCCAATGGCTGAGCCTACCTGAGTAATATTCGGATTATCATATTGCCCGCCAATTGGAGCATCCTGAGTTCCCAAATGAATAACCTTGTTCCTGGTGAATGAAATATTAAAGTTGGTTGTCCATTTCAATTTACCCGTGAGGTTTTTCGACACAACTCCGATTTCATGTCCCCGGAAATTAAACTCTCCCACATTAGTCATCACACTGCTGTATCCGGACGACTGTGGAATCAGAACAGAGTATAACAAACCATCGGTCACTTTTCTGTAATAATCATAAGTGAGTGTTATCCGGTCATTCAGTAACCCAAATTCACCACCAAAGTCAATCCCCGAGGTAGTTTCCCAGCCAAGATCATTGTTCCCGAGTGTAGTAATGCTCCTGCCGTTTGATAAGTTGCCGTTAAAAACATAATTTGTATTTGTCACGGATGCATAATAAGAGTAGTTGCCAATATTGTAATTACCGGTTTTACCATAGCTTCCTCTCAGCTTCAAGTAGTTTAACAAGCTGGTTTTTGGAAAAAATGATTCATCAGAAACGATCCATCCTACCGACACTGAAGGGAAATTTCCCCAACGGTTGTTTGCGCCAAAACGGGAAGAACCATCTCGGCGGATAGATGCCGATAAAAAGTATTTTTTATTGAAGTTATAATTGGCACGTCCTACGAACGATAACAAAGACCACGCATCGTATTCTTCTGATACCTCATAAACGGAAGCAGCATTCAGCGTTTGAACTTTATCATCCGGGAAACCCTCTCCGTACATATATTCATACGGATTGGTCAGTTTCTGCGCCGTATAGCCGGCCAGAAAATCCAGATTGTGTTTATCTGCAATTGTTTTCATATAGGTCAGTGTATTTTCACTCAACCAGGAGTAATAAGTGTCGTTTGAAACAGATGCGACGGTTTTTCTTGGAGGCGGATCAAAGATGTATCCTGAAGTAGAAGGAAGGAAGTAATTCTTTTTTGTATATCCAATTTCAGCATTAATACTCGACTTCAGATGAAGATCTTTAATAAACTCAACGTCAATGTAAGCATTCGATAATACATGCAATGACTTGGTCCTGGTTGTGCGTTCCTTTGCAACCCGATACCAGTTCGGGTTAGGAAAAAGTCCTGAAGTATTTGCAGTGAGAGGCAAGGTACCGTCTTCGTTTTTATATGGAGCAAGAGGTGAAGTGAGTATGGCATTCTGAATAATACCACCATCCCACAGGTTCCCGTCGGTACTGTTATTTTTTGAAGTTGATAAACTGGGCGCAAGATTTACTCCGATTTTAATCTTGTCGTTAACCTGATATTCTGTATTTAAACGCATTGAAAACCGGTCGAACTTGGTACTAATGATGACACCTTCCTGATTGAAATAACCCAAAATGGCTGATGTTTTCAATTTATCTTTACCGGCCATCAACGACAAGCTATAACTTTCTATATTCGCTTCCCGCAGTAAAATATCATACCAATCGGTCCCTTTACCCGCCCATTCCGATGGATTTTGGTATTCGGTTGGAATAGCAATTGTTGTATGTTGGAAAGCCGCCATGTCTTCCCGGTATTCTTTCTGAAATTGTGCAAATTCCTGCGCATTCATCATGTCGGGCCTCCCTTTCTCCGGTACTGCCTGAACGCCCCTGTAAGCGCTGAACTGGATCTTTGTCTTTCCGTCAGTGCCCGACTTGGTAGTTACCAACACGACCCCATTCGCTGCTCTTGAACCATATAGGGATGCTGCCGAAGCATCTTTTAATACGGAAATTGATTCAATTTCATCGGGATTGATACTGTTGATTGAACCCGAAATCGGAAACCCGTCAACAACAATCAAAGGAGAATTACCTGCATTGACCGATGCTGCGCCCCTTATCCGAATGGTCATTCCCTGACCGGGAACACCGGTTGTCTGGTTGATCTGTACCCCGGCGATTTGACCCTGAAGCTTTTGTGCTACCTGAGCAACAGGAAGGTCTTCCAGTTTCGTAGTTGAAACCTGTGAAATCGCCCCTGTAACATCCCGCCTGGTTTGCCTTCCATAACCAACAGCAACAACCTCATCAATACCTATCGCTTCCTCCTGCATCGTAATATTAATGGCTGTTTTTCCTGCCACTTTTACTTCCTGAGCTTTCATCCCCACGAACGAGAAAACCAAGGTCCCTTCGGAAGGAACATTGGATAGGCTGTAATTACCATTGGAATCAGTAATATTACCGATAGTTGTCCCTTTTAATATGACTGATACTCCAGGTAATGATGCGCCCGAGGAGTCAGTCACTTTACCGGAAACAGGCTTTTGCTGTATCCCTGGAACAGACGCTGATTCAGGATTAGTCAATATTACCTGATTCCCGTATAAGCTATACGAGACATTTTTCCCTTCAAACAGAGCATCAAGTGTCTCGTTAATCGACTTATCCTTAAGTTGAATGCTAATACGGGCATCAACATCAACATTTTCTTTGTTGTAAATAAACTTAAAATTAGATTGATTTTCGATATCCAGTAATACCATTTCAATGCTGGCATTTTTGAGATCGACTGACAGCTTAGTCTTCTGTGCGAATGAACTATTTGCCAATAACTGGACAACGTTCAATAAGATCAAGAATACGGTTAGCTTCATAATTCTTAGATTTTTTTTGACGAGATGGTTATAACATACCAATCCCATTCGACTTTTTTTCATAAATTTGAATTTTAGTTGAGTTAATAATTTTTTGGGAACTCGCTAATTAATTGGGAAGTGTTTGCATCACTTCCCTTTTTTGTACTTATTGGTACTCCATGAGCATTTTAGTTTTTAATTGAATTGGAAATAATGACTTTTCTTTTTGAAATCCGGCTGTCTTGTTCTTGCTTCCTTTCCAGAATAGTATAATCAACAGACATGGTGAGTTTCATATATCGTAATACTTCTTCCAAACTTTCTTCTTCCAGAATGGCTCTAAATAATTCCTTCCTGTTAACATTCTCCTTCACGTCAAAGTCAACGTTATAAAATCTGGAAACTTTTCGAACTACTTCATCCAGGTTATCATTTAAAAAGATCAATTTGCCGGCTTTCCAGGATGTGTAGTTTTGTATATCAACTGTTGATTTGAAAAAACGGTTCTTTGACCGGTTCACAACCAAACGTTCAGAAGGTAATAATTTTGAGGTTAATATCTGCCCTGCTGAAGAAACTTCCACTTTCCCGGAGGCAACGACGACCTCGGATATGGAATCGCAATCATAGGAGACCACATTAAAAGAGGTCCCAAGAACTTTAATCTTCACCCGATTAGCATCAACAATAAACGGAGAATCCGGATTTTTAACCACATCAAAATAGGCCTCTCCATTCAATGTAACCGTTCTTTCAGAATTAAACCGGACAGGATACCTGATTATTGATCCGCTGTTTAACCAACCGGCAGATCCATCCGGAAGGGAAAACCGGGTCCTGGCTCCGTAAGGAGAATGAACTTCCACCCAAGGTATTGATGGATATCTGGTTGCGGGACTGAGATAATAATAAATGGAAAAAAGCAGAACCGGTAAAAGCAACACAGCAGCAACCTTGGAATATAATTTCCAAAGGATTTTGAACTTGTTAGTACTTTTGGATGACAGGAGTAGGATCTGATGATTAATTTTATCCAAAATTCCATCCAGATTCTTGTTATTTTCGATTGCTTTTGCAGTGGTTTCTTCCCAATAGTCTTTTAATACGTCATTCAATTCAGAAGAATAGTGATCGTTTTCGAAAAATTCATCAACAATACGCTTGTCATTTAATGAAAACTTTCCGTTCAAATACTTCCTGACTATGTCCGCATTGAATCCCATTTGCCATTTTGCTTTTCTATTATACTCACAAGAACACAAAACGTACTACGCGTAAACAAAAAAATTAAAGTCTGTAGAAGAAAAGAAAAAAGAAAAAGCCAGGTTCATTGTCATCCTTGACTGCTTCGGAACGTAAAAACTTCATGGCAGATACCAATTGATTTTTCACAGTCTGCTCGGAAATATGAAGGAGTTGTGCAATTTCAGAATTCTTCAGACCGTCCTTTTTACTGAGGATAAATATTTCACGGCGGGAAGGCGGCAACTTTTCAATAATCTTATCAACATAATCAAGCAGGTTTCTGTATTCAAACACATCAAGATCTGATGTTCGGTTAGTATTAAACTCTAAGGCTAAATCCTGTTTATATTTATTCTCCTGAAGCCTTTTCCTATACCTGTTTTTGGTTGTATTTAATGCAATTGTGAACAAATACGATTTAAAGGATAACGAAGTGTCCAGCTCTCTTCTTTTCTCCCAAATTTTCAAAAAAACATCCTGAACTGCCTCTTCTGCTTCGAAGTCATCCTTCAAAACACTTACCACAAAAGAAAAAAGTGAAGAGCCGTACTTGTGGAACAATTGGTCAAATGCATAATGGTCATCGTTCTTGATGGCAGAAACAAGTTGATCGTCCATTTTTTTTATAGGGTTTGCCAAAGTATCCTAACCTTGAATGACTTGCAATTTTAATCATTTTTACCAATTATTAGTGCGAATCAAGGGCCAAAATAACAGGTAAATAAAAGCAGTAGCAATCTTACCAAATACATGTATCATCAGTCCTTTGATTGACCGGATTTTACTGGCATACTAAAAATCAATTTTCCCGATTAATCAATTAAAAATGATTCGATTGCTTGCATGGCTTTTGATACTGATTTGGAGAATAATTTCCTAAATGCCTTTCCCTTTGCGGCTGCCTAAATACAGATTAAATCAAAAAAGCGAACACTTTAACGTATTCGCTTTCAGATCATTAATTTTTCTGTTTGTGGTGCCACTCGGAATTGAACCAAGGACACACGGATTTTCAGTCCGTTGCTCTACCAACTGAGCTATGGCACCCGATTGTTTTGCGGTGGCAAATATACTTCAAAAAATCAAACTACAAAATATAAATTCAGGCCCTGAAAAGAAAAATTCCCCCTTTATTTATAAACCTTTTCTTTTTCATGGGTTTATCGGTTGATAATTTCCCTGTGTTTCCTACTTTTGCACTCCAATTATTGAAATGGTGAAGATAAATACGAGCAGATTAAAGAATGGGATCCGGATCATTCAGCAGCAGGTTGAATCGCCTGCAGCGCATTTTGGGATTATCCTGAATACCGGATCACGCGATGAATTACCGGAGGAGCAGGGTATTGCCCATTTTATAGAACATGTCATTTTTAAAGGGACCAAAAAGCGGAAAGCATTTCATATCATCAGCCGTATTGAAGATGTAGGAGGAGAACTGAATGCCTATACAGGGAAAGAAGAGACGGCTGTTTATGCCACCTTTTTAAATGAATACTACGATCGCTCTATGGAGCTGATCAGCGATATTATTAACAACAGCACCTTTCCTGAAAGGGAACTGGAAAGGGAAAAGGAAGTGGTCATTGAAGAAATCAATTCATACAAGGACAGTCCTCAGGAACTGATCTTCGATGATTTTGATGAATTGCTTTTCGACGGTCACCCTATTGCCCGCAATATTTTGGGAACGCCGGTTTTAGTTAAATCCTTCAGTAAAAACAGTATCACGCGATTCATAGGCAATAATTATAATACCGACGAAATGGTACTGAGTTCGGTTGGAAACATTCCTTTTGACAGGTTTCATGCTATGGCTGAAAAGTACTTCGGCGAAATTCCTGAAAAGAGAAGGACTCAGCCAAGAAGCGTATTCAATAATTATATTCCGGGGTATAAAAGAGTCAAAAAAGACACTTTCCAAACTCATTGCGTGTTGGGGAACGTCGCGTATGATGCCAGGAATGAGAAACGGATGGGAATGGTATTGCTGAATAATATCCTTGGAGGGCAGTCGATGAACTCAAGACTGAACCTAAGCCTGCGCGAACGCAATGGCATGGCCTATAATGTTGAATCGTCCTATACCTCTTTTTCGGATACCGGTCAGTTTAATGTTTATTTTGGTACTGACAGGGAAAATCTGGAGAAGGCTATCAAACTGGTCACAAAGGAATTCACTCTTTTAAAGGAGAAGAAGCTTGGAACACTTCAATTGAGCAAGGCCAAAAAGCAACTGATCGGGCAGCTTGCCATTTCGAGCGAAGACAGGGACGATCTGATGCTCACCCTGGGCAAGAGTTTTTTGTTATACGATAAGGTGGATAGCCTTGAGAAGATTTATCAGCAAATTGAGCAGATTTCAGGTCAAATGATCCTGGAAATTGCCAATGAAATACTGGATGAAAAGTCAATGAGCACCTTAATTTATGAATAATGCTTACCGACAAAAAACTGGAAGACTATATTTTCAGCCATAGCGAAGAAGAAGACGAAGTTTTAAAGGAACTGGATCGCGAAACAAATCTACATGTTCTTAATCCCCGCATGCTTTCGGGGCACCTACAGGGTAAACTACTGGAAATGTTCAGCCGGATGATCGGTCCTGAGCAGGTACTGGAGATCGGGACTTATACCGGCTACTCGGCAATTTGCCTGGCCCGGGGACTAAAAGAAGGAGGTCAACTCCATACCATCGAAATTGATGACGAGCTTGAGTCAATCGCCGGCAAATATTTTATCAAAGCAGGACTGGACGATAAGATCGTTCAGCATATAGGTCCTGCTGTTGAGATTATTCCCACCCTTCATCAAACATTTGACCTTATTTTTTTGGATGCTGATAAACTGGAATACTGCACGTATTTTGATTTGGTTTTCGACAAACTCCGACCGGGTGGATTTATCCTGGCGGACAACGTTCTTTGGAATGGCAAGGTTTTGGAAACTCCCTCTGTCAAAGACGGCCAAACCTTGGGGATCATTCAATTCAACGAAAAGATCAAAAATGATCCACGTGTAAGTCAGGTCATCCTGCCTTTGAGGGACGGACTCATGCTGATCCGGAAAAAAGAGGAAAGCTTGCCGGCCCACTCATAAGCGGAGCGCTTTCCATTCGAGAAAAAAGCCCCCGCAATTGGGCTGATGCTTCCGGCACTGTTCTATTCCTTCAATGAATTGAGTGAATTCAAAAAATTCCGTTTGGCTTTGGCTGAGCGGTTATAGGCGCCCGGACCCGAGATACAGCCTCCTTCACAAGCCATTACCTCATAAAACTGAGCTTCGGCTTTTCCCTTCTCCATCATCTTCAGTAAACGGATCGATTTTTTGTCAATACCGTCAATTTTTTCAGCACTGAACTTTTCAATCTTCTTCTCCGCCAGCACTGCTTCGAGCACGCCGCCGCTTTGCGCAAATCCGCGGGATACCCGGGTATAATTTTCGAGCGGCAGTTCTTCCATGTTCTCCGGATGAATATCCAGCCCAATGAGCATGGCGTCCAGTTCTTCAAAGCTCAGCACGTAATCAATGTTTCCCAGATCGCGGGCTTCCTTGCGTTTTGCCACGCAGGGGCCGATAAACAACAGACGGGCATCGGGATATTTCTCACGCATTTCCTCAGCTGTATAAGCCATAGGCGATGGCGTGTGTGAAACAAACGGAGCCAGTCCGGGAATGTGCTTTCTCACGGTTTCCACGTACGAAGGACAACAGGAAGTAGTCATGAACGAAAGGCCCTGTTCCAGTTTTTCCTTGAGTTCTTCAGCTTCATGGCGGGCAGTTTTCTCCGCCCCGCGGGCAACTTCAACGACTTCACTGAATCCGATCGATTCGATGGCCGCAAATACTTTCCCCGGCGCTTCGGGATACTGCGATAAAATAGCCGGAGCAACCATCGCGATGACCTGTTCCTGATTCTCAATGGCGCAGAGCACATCGATGATCGAGGATAATTCGAAGATCGCCCCAAACGGACAGGCCATGATGCATTTTCCGCAGTAAACACATTTTTCGGTGTTAATTTCCTCCACGCCATGTTCATTCTTCCGGATCGCTCCGACAGGACAGGCCTCTTCACAGGGGATCGGCATGTAAATAATGGCATGGTAAGGACAAGCCTGCTGGCACAAACCGCAGTTGACACACTGCACCGCGTTGATCTCCGTTTGTCCTGAAGACGTATAACGGATGGCATTTTTCGGGCAGTTCGTCACACAGGGACTAGCCACACATCCCCGGCAAAGGTTAGTTACCACATAATTTACCTGTACACAACCCGTACAGGCCTCATCCACCACGGTAAGAATTTTGTCATTTGGTTTTTCCCTGTGGATTGCCCTGGAAGCATACTCACTCAGGGTATGCAGGTCAATATCGTCGTCCGGAACTTCATAACCCAGCAGCGGCAGAATTTTATACCGGGTGATGGCTCTTTCCTTGTAAATGCAGCAACGGCCCCGGGGCCGCCGGTCTTTGGGATACCATTTTACGGGAAGCGCATCGATGGTTGACACCAATTCTCCCGCGCGGAACATCCCCGTAAGGCGAGCCATCAGTTCGTGCCTGATGATCATGATGTTATTAAGGTAGGCCATGGATTCCTGATTTTTGCCGCGAAGATACTACTTTTTATGCTGAAAAACATATCAACTTCGGCATGTCCAGCTTTTATCAGAGTGGATTACAGGAAGTGCAATATGACGTTTTCCCTGAAGTTTATGGGTTTAGTTGCCCCAATATAAATTAGGGGCTTCGCCGGTGACGGCAAAACCCCTAAACTTATTATACTTATGAATCTCCTGTTGAGCTAAACTACTCCCTGAGCGATCATGGCATCGGCAACCTTGATGAAACCACCAATATTGGCACCCTTCACGTAGTTGATATAACCATCCTTTTCTGTTCCGTACTTAACGCATGTGCTGTGGATGTTGATCATGATCTGGTGCAGGCGGGCATCGACTTCCTCACGCGACCAGGGCAGACGCATCGAGTTTTGTGTCATTTCCAGTCCCGATGTGGCCACACCACCGGCGTTGGATGCTTTACCCGGTGCATACAGGATTTTGGCATTCTGGAATACTTCCACTGCTTCTGCTGTTGAAGGCATGTTAGCTCCTTCAGAAATCAGGTAGCAACCATTTTTCACCAGCTCTTTTGCATCATCTTCGTTAACCTCATTCTGAGTGGCGCACGGGAATGCCAGGTCACATTTAATACCCCATGGTGTTTTTCCTTCGAAATATTGTGCGTTATACTTATCGGCATATTCTTTAATACGGCCTCTCTTAATATTTTTCAGTTCCAGTACATAGGCCAGTTTTTCTGCATCAAATCCGGCAGGATCATAAACAAAACCTGAAGAATCGGACATCGTCACAACCTTTGCTCCCATCTGGATCAGTTTTTCAACGGCATACTGAGCCACATTTCCTGAACCGGAAACAAGAGCAACTTTGCCGGCCAGTTCCAGGTTCCTTGTTTTCAGCATCTGATCTGCAAAATAAACAGCGCCATATCCGGTCGCTTCCGGGCGGATTAAACTGCCACCCCATTCCAACGCCTTACCTGTCAGAACGCCTGTAAATTCACTGCGGATACGCTTATATTGACCAAACAGATAACCGATTTCGCGGCCACCCACGCCAATGTCACCCGCAGGAACGTCTGTGTCTGCACCAATGAAACGCTGTAACTCGGTCATAAAACTCTGGCAAAACCGCATCACTTCGTTATCTGATTTTCCTTTCGGGTCGAAGTCTGAGCCACCTTTGCCGCCTCCCATTGGAATAGTAGTCAAGCTGTTTTTGAATACTTGTTCAAAAGCAAGAAATTTCAAAATTCCCAGGTTTACAGTGGGGTGAAAACGAAGGCCTCCTTTGTAAGGACCAATTGCACTGTTCATCTGGATCCGGTAGCCGCGGTTAATCTGAATCTGACCGTTGTCGTCCAGCCACGGAACGCGGAACATCATCACCCTCTCAGGTTCTACCATACGTTCCAGCACTTTCGCATATTGGTATTTAGGATTTTCTTCAATGAAAGGCATCAGTGATTCAACCACTTCTTTTACTGCCTGATGAAATTCTGTCTCACCTGGATTCTTGGCAATAACCTTTGCCATGAATTCGTTTACTTTTAAATCTAAAATGTTAGCCATAAATGTTTTTTATTTAGGATAATCTATCGAAATGATGTTTAAAGTTTCAAAGCGTAAAAATTTCAGGGCAAAAATAACAATCACGATAAAAGCCCGGAAACACAGGAACAGATTTACGTGTTTCACGTAAGACAGATGTAGCTGATGAACAAAAACTTCAGTCCATACAGGAGTTTTACTGTTTTGCAAACACAAATGAAACCTTATATTTCGATGATGTTGTTTTTGATGGCAAATTTGACCATATCGACGGTACTTTTGAGGTTCAGCTTTTGCATAATGTGGTTTTTATGCGATTCGACGGTACGAACACTGATAAAAAACCGGTCGGCGATTTCCTGATTGGTATAGCTTTCGCTCCACATTTTCAGTATCTCAATTTGCCTGGAACTCAAACTGCTGATACCGGAGGCCTGGTCGATTGCATCCGTCTGCATACCTGAAATATAGCGGTTCAACAACAGATGTGTAATCGATTTACTGAAATAATCGTGTCCGTTTCGCAACGTGTAAATGGCTTCAAGCATATCATTCCGGTCGGAATCTCCTCCAAGAAATCCCTTTGCTCCGGCTTTAATCGCCTTAAGCACAATTTCCTCGCTTTCAATAACCGACACGATCAATATCTTCACTTTTGGATTGCTGATTGTCAGTTGAACGATCAGGTTGAGACTTCTTATTGAGATTTCATGCATATTCATGATCAGCACATGCACCTGGATCAGCTTCAGCTTCTGAAGCAACAGGTTCCGATCATCACAAGCGAGTACCGTCCTCAGGTCTGAAGTTCCTGACACCAGACCCGACAATCCTTCGAGCATTAGTCTATGTTCATCATAAAACGCGAGATCAATCATGCGGGTCCTTTTATTCCTGTTTCACGATGGCTGAAGTTTTTTGTTTTCCATCCATTAAAATGGACAACGGCTTTTTAAACCTGACATGTTTAAAGAAACTGGTTTCGTTGATCACCTTTTGCTTTTTCAACAACTCCCAACTGACGAAATCGGTTGGAGACGAATGCTTGACTGAAAAATAACCAATATTCATTGAAGTAACGTTATGGAAAAAATGAGAGCCGAGCGATGAATCCAGGGGATAATTGTCGAGACTCACCTCAACAATAACCTTGGCATTCGATATTTGCGACCAGTTCACCGGGATGCCCACGAAACGGTCACGGCTTCCCCAGCGTCCCGGCCCAATCAGCACATACTTCCTTTCTTCTTCAATCATCAGGTCGTTCAGATACTCGATTTCCTCTGCCATCTGAGACGTCTTCATCTTGCTGAATTTCTCAATGTCAATAAAAATGACATCGCTGATCTCGTTAAGCCTCCCGTTCCCGACACTCGACTTTGTAAATAAAATCATATTTTGCCGCTCCAGTTTATCAAATTCAATCCGATCCCTGATCTGATCACCGATCAGCGGCTTGATCTGAAGAAGGTAGAAAGTCGGTAATCCGTTTGCCCCTTTATTCAAGTCGACGGCATATTCAATTTCCACGGGCGAGCCAAACGATTCCTTGATCGCATTTAACAGGATACTGATTGTTTTTGCAAGCGGAATGTACTCATACTGCAAGATGTCAGCAAAATTAACTACTCTCGGGCCATATGAGCTAAGTCCAGGTTCAAGGCGGTCATTATTCGCATTATAAGTGGAAACACAATGTTGCAGGGTTCCATGCTTTTCTGCCTCGCTGATGTCCAGCAGGCTCATCGCAGCCAGCTCTCCGTCTTTCAGAAAATCAATCTCCCTTTCTCTGCAATCGAGTGCATAAAACTGCACCTGCGAACTGTTTAACAAATCCTTGATGCTGTACATCGATACTTTTGGATACCTGGGTGAAAACCGGAATGACTTCCACCCATCGACCACGTAGGTTCCCAGTCCCACTGCTGCAACGGCAAACCCTTCATCCGGCTTCATGTCGGCTACCGGATAGTAATTATAAGACTGGGCGATTCCGCTGATATGCGGATAATAGTAGTCACCATACTGATTTCCAACAAGTTCCTGTAAAACAATAGCCATTCGTTCTTCTTCAATTTTATGACGGAGTACGGCGAAAAAATTCCTCGCTTTATCAGAGAATGTCGAAGCAAATATAAGCTTGATGGCAATCGAAAGCCGGTCAAGTACAACCCGCTTGTTCGTCTCGCTATTGGGTATGATATAGGTGTCAAAAACTCCCGCGAAAGGCTGTGTGATAGAGTCTTCCGAAGAACTTGAAGAACGGACCGCAATGGGCTTATTGATCTGCGATACAAATACTTTTAGCTTTCTCATCAAAGAAGTTGATAAAAGGCCTTCTGAGAAATGATGCCTCAATTCGGCATAGCTAATCGTCGGATCCACTATTTTATCAAAAAGGTTATTCTTCGTGATAAAACGCTGAAATTCATCGCTTCCGATTACTACTGTGATTGGAGTAAAGATATTAATTCCCTTGATCAATGAAGGAAAGTCTAAATTATAAATCAGTGTATCGATAAACGCAAGGCCGCGCCCTTTTCCTCCAAGGGAACCTCCGGCAAAGGAAACAATATTTTTTTCATCGAGCGTGGATGTTTCATCAAAACTCAGGACTTTTCCTTTTTTCTTTTCTTCCCTGTATTTTTTAAAAGTCTCCAGGAAAAACTGCCGCGATTCATCCATATCCTTAAACGAACTCACCGGGACAGGATTAAGTGTCCTGGCCAGCTGGATCTCACCCCGGGCCATCAGCCACAACGAAAATTGGTTTTCGGACGCATGCAGGTATAACGATTCATCAGGTACTTCGCGCAAGAGCATCTCAAATTCGCGCAAGGAGCGGGCTTCTGCAATCTTGTTACCTTCTCTGTCTCTGAAAATAAAATTGCCAAATCCAAGATACCGGCTCAGGTAATGCTTCAGGTCATTCAATAAAGTTTCCGAATTCTTATTCAGAAATGCCACTTCCAGATCCCGTGCCAGTTTTTCATTACTGTTTTCGGATGACTGAAGGATGATCGGCAAATTGGACAAATGTGACTTTACGTATTTGATAAACCGCACTCCTGCCTTTTTATCCATTTTCCCGGCCCGGTCAAATTCAACATCCGAAATCACACAAAGCATAAAGTCCTTATACTTGTTGAAAATTGCCATGGCTTCCTCGTAATTTCTGGCCAGCAGAATTTTTGGACGTGACCGCATTTTGCAAATCTTATCCAGTTCATTCTTTTCCACTTCCGGCAACAATCGTTGCACCTGTCCAAAAACGATATCGTACAAGAATTGCAGGTAACGCGAATAATAAAGCGGAGAATCTTCGATCAGCAGGATCACCCGAACCAACCCGATATGAGTATCATTCTCCACGTTCACTTTATCTTCAGTCGATTTGACAATAGCAAACAGGATCAGAGAATCGCCATTCCATACAAACAACTTATCGATCGAAGGCAGGGTCGGTTCCAATTCTTCAAAATAACGGATGTCACTTTTTTTATTTAAAAGCAGATAAATGGGAAGCGATTCCTTCCTGGCCCTGATCTGCTCGCTCAGCAACACCGTTGCTTCCCGATCCATCCCTGCCATCAGAATGACCAGGTCAAACCGTGTGGTTTCCAATAAATCGAGCGCCTCCTCTCCCGACGAAACTCCGGTGATACGGGGTACCGAAAAAAGGCTGTATTGGTATATCTCACCCATGAACTTCTCAAAAAAGGAATCCTCACTTTCCAGGATAAAGGCATCGTACAAAGTAGCCACAAAAAGGATGTGCTTCACTTTGTACTTCATCATATCCAGGTAAACATACTTATCGATCGCCTGCTGATTAAAGTACAACTGAAGAGGCTTCTTAGCTTTGATCAACGAGTTCCTGAATTCGTCAGACGGATATATTTCCTGGGCCGGCACTCCCTTGCGATGGATTATCGCCCGCCCCTTATAATCATTCAGGTACCCGCTAATTAACCGGGCAATATTTTTCAGAAGTTCGCGCTCTTCGAACAAAAACGGCCCTTCATCTTCTTCCGGAAAAGGTTTCAGGTAAAAAATTTCCAGCGTGCCTTTCTTGTTATCGATAGTCACAAAATTTTCCGCTTGTCCCCATACCGATTCCATAAAATTGTCGCTGGCATAGACCTTACCTTCAAACCGAATGCGGCAAGCAGTATATCTTGGATACTGCCATGACTTCGGAAGAATGGAACAGATTTCGCGCAGCGTTTCGTCAATCGTTTTTCCTTCTTCAATAATCCTGGACGTTTGGTTGATTGCCTTTAATTCCTTCAGTCTCTCTGTGTTTTCATGATGTAGTTTATTAAAAACATCACGTGTTGCAGAACCAGCGATCAGATTGGCCAGATTGACCAACAGATCACGCTCTTCTTTCAGGAACGGACCTTCATCGGCGGGGGGGAACGGCTGTAAGTAAAAAATTTCGATCGTACCTTTTTTGTTGCCAGGCGCCTCAAACGACTGGCTCATCTTCCAGGGAGATTCCTCAAAACCGGGACTGATGAATATCTTTTTATCGTAGCTGATCCTGGCGACAGTCGACTCCGGGTATTGCCAGGAAGCCGGCAGAATGGAGCAAATAGCCCGAAGCGATTCTTCCAGGGACTTGCCTTTTTGCAAAATTTCGGAGGTTTGATTGATTCCCTTCAATTCCTTCAGCCTTTCGGTATTCTGGTACAGCAGATTTTGAAGCGCCTTTTTTGACACCGTGCCTGAAATCAGGGCAGCCAAATTCGCAATCAGGCTCCGTTCCTCCTTTAGAAAAGGATCGGAACCGTCCACATGCAACGATTTCCGGTAAAAAATCTCGATCGTTCCTTTTACTCCATCGGGTGTGTCGAACACCTGTGGCAATACGATGGAAGTTTCTTTAAAATGGGCACTTGTAAAGATTTTATTCCCGTACCTGATCCTGGCAACAGCATGTTGGGAATAAAGCATCGCCTCGGGCAGACTGGAACACACCTCCTGCAGTGATTCATCAAGAGAAATGCTCTTTTTTAGTATTTCTGTAGCCTGGTTCAGGCTTTGAAGTTCTTTCTGACGTTCGTTGATGTCGAGCTCCAGCTTCTCGAGCCGAAAACGGGAAATAATCCCGTTTAGCAGCGGAACAGCTACATCCAGCACCTGTTCTGCATCGTTGATGATTGTCGCGGCCTCATGCCTGATCAGATAACCTGAGAGGAAGATCTCTACCAGCCCCGGTTGATTTCCGGGTAGCTGAAACCGGCGTTTTACGACTAACTGTGTTTCATCAAACCGCTTGCTTTTGAAAACCAGTTCATCATACGATACGCGAACGAAAGCACTGTTTACAGGTTTAAACGACTGAGCAACAGTGTCAGCAACCTGCTGCAGCGATTGATTTAAACTTCTGCCCCGATCGAGGATCTGGATCATTTTGTTGATCAGCAGCGCTCTATCGGCTATCACAGGCACCTTGGGGTAAGGTCCGTCTTTTCCTGAAGTTACTGGTTTCTTTTCCATTATATCCAATTTAATCACCAACCGAAATCCTTTTAAGAGGTACAAGCCGACTTCGCATCAAAAATAGCGAATCTAACGGAACCGGGGAAGAAAAAACATGCTTACATCGGAGGGGTGTGATCAGAAATAAAAAGCCGGCGGAAATTAGCGGCTGACTACTTTTGAGCGAGAGACGGGATTCGAACCCGCGACCCCAACCTTGGCAAGGTTGTGCTCTACCAACTGAGCTACTCTCGCATCATATTAATTGACCTTTTGAAAGGACTTAACGGGCGCAAATATAAAAATATTTATTTCAACCTTTCAAATGGATATTTATTTTTTTGAACGTTAACCGGAATCGATTTTATGAATCGGAGCACAGCAAAGATGCACGCAATGAATTGGAACAAAATAGAAATGCATGAAACAAAATCCGCGAAGCTCTTCTCCATTCCATGGATAAGTTTTGATAACGAATGCTGAAAATTTATCGTTTAGGTTCTTTAGGGTATTTCGAAAACAAATACTTTTGGATAAAAAAATGAAGTGAATTATTTTAGCAGTTTTAGTATTTAAACAAGCTATATGATCAAAACATCAATCATCCGAGTAGTAACAGTTTTTGTTGCAGGGATCACGCTAGGTTCGTGTAACACAAAGTCAGAAGTACAAAAGACCGAAGAAGCCGGCGCTGAATTTCGCGCACCGGCCTACCCGCTTATTACAATCGACCCGTACACCAGCGCCTGGTCAACCTCCGACCAGCTGTTCGATACACCGGTCAAGCACTGGACGGGCAGGAATCATTCTTTGATCGGCGCCCTTCGTGTTGACGGGCAGACCTATCGGTTCCTCGGAAAAGAAGAAATCCCGCTGCAGCCGGTAATCCCAACTGCCAAAGAGGAAGCATGGGAGGGAAAATTCGTGAACAACGAACCTGCAAAAGGCTGGGAAAAGCAAGAATTCGATGATGCTTCCTGGAACAGCGGGAAAGCGGCTTTCGGCACACCGAATTCGGCGCAAACCAACACCCCCTGGAAAACAAAGGAAATATGGGTGCGCAGAAGTTTTGACCTGCCGGTGGTAAGCGAAAACAGCGAACTTTACCTGATCTATTCGCACGATGATGACTTTGAACTGTACCTCAACGGTACGCAGATCATCAATACCGGTAATAGCGCCAAAAGCGGTATTGTACTCAAATTGGACAAGAGCCTGCTGAATGCCGGTGCTAAAAACACAATTGCCGCGCATTGCCTCGATCGCGGTGGTCTGGCTTACGTTGATTTCGGCATTTTCAGGGAAAGCGAACAACAGCCTGTTTTCGCGCAAACGGCCGTTCAAAAGAGCGTCAAAATCACCGCCACGCAAACCAAATACGCCTTTACCTGCGGCCCGGTCGACCTGCAACTCGAATTTGTTTCCCCTTTGCTGATGAACGATCTGGATCTGCTTTCACGCCCGATAAACTATATCAACTATGAAGTCGTTTCGAACGACGGGCAACCGCACGAAGTACAGGTTTACTTTGAAGCGACACCCGAGTGGGCGGTGAATGAACTCAACCAGGAAGTGACCGTGACAACGGGGAAAACCGGAACCGTCAGCTTCGCCAAAGCAGGGACCACCGAACAACCTGTTCTGCGAAAGAAAGGAGATAACGTGCGCATCGACTGGGGCTATTTCTACCTGGCTTCAGAAGGATCTGAAAGCAAGGTCGTGAGTACAGGCGACTTCTCCATTATGAAGAAATCGTTTACGGAAAGCGGAAAAGCCAACACCGAAGGGGGTCCGGTCACGGCTGTGCTGTCAAAATCAATGCCGGTACTGGCCTGTACCGATAACCTGGGCGAAGTTTCGGCAAAACCGGCAACGGGTTACCTGATGCTGGGTTACGACGACATCGAATCGATCCAGTATTTCGGCAATAACCTGAAGGCCTGGTGGACAAAAGACGGACAGGTCAGTTTTGATGACGCCCTGACTGCCGCAGCCAAAGACTATAAGAACATCCTGAGCCGTTGCGACGAACTGGACAACAGGATTTACCGGGAAGCCCTTGATGCCGGGGGCGAAAATTATGCCCGCCTTTGCATGCTGGCTTACCGTCAAAGCATCGCGGCCCACAAGCTGGTGAAAGATACGCAGGGAAACACACTCTTTTTGTCGAAAGAGAATTTCAGTAACGGCTCCATCGGAACGGTCGACGTGACGTACCCTTCGGCCCCCCTGTACCTGAAATACAACACAGAACTCCTGAAGGGTATGCTGAATCCGATCTTTTATTATTCGGAAAGCGGCAAATGGAACAAGCCTTTTGCTGCCCATGATGTGGGTACTTATCCGCTGGCCAACGGACAAACCTACGGCGGCGACATGCCGGTCGAGGAAAGCGGGAACATGTTGATCCTGGCAACAGCGATCGCCGACGCGGAAGGAAATGCTGCTTATGCAGAGAAACACTGGGACGTACTGACCACCTGGGCCAATTACCTGCTTGAAAAGGGACTGGATCCCGAAAACCAATTGTGCACCGACGACTTTGCCGGCCACTTTGCCCACAACGTGAACTTGTCGGTGAAAGCCATCATGGGCATCGCCGGATACGGAAAACTTGCCGGAATGCTGGGCAAGAACGACGTGGCCGAAAAGTACACAGCTGAAGCCAAACGCATGGCCGGGGAATGGATGAAGATGGCCGATGACGGCGATCATTACCGCCTTACCTTCGACCAGCAGGGAACCTGGAGCCAAAAGTACAATCTGGTATGGGACAAGCTCCTGAATCTGGGGATCTTCCCGGAGGAAGTGCCGCAAAAAGAAGTGGCCTATTACCTCACCAAACAGAACAAGTACGGCCTGCCGCTCGACAACCGGAAAACCTATACCAAAAGTGACTGGATTGTCTGGACAGCCACGCTGGCCAACGATACGGCAACTTTTCAAAAGTTCATCGATCCGGTTTATGCCTATGTCACAGAAACGCCCGACCGTGTTCCGATGTCTGACTGGTATGAAACGACCGATGCCACCCAGGTGGGATTCCAGGCCCGCTCTGTTGTCGGAGGTTATTTTATAAAAATGCTGGAGAAATAAATAACTCTAATGCGTCCGGGAAGCTACCGGTTTAGCTTCCGGACGTATTCATTCCTGTGTTATTGACTCCAAAATATCAATGATTTTTTCATTTTTAATAATATACAGGCCTAATCGCTCATGAGAGATCCCGCTTTTTAGTGAGTATTCGTAAACTGGCGTATTATTAATCAGTCCGGAATCAAAATATTTAAACTGAATATTGCTTAAGTCGCCCAGCTTTTCCGCCACTTCTGTCAGGTGGGTTGAGATAAAAAAGGTGCTTCCCTGGATATTCGCAAACGATCGTATTATCATGAGTGACGCATCAAAAGCATCCTTAACGTTTGTTCCCCTGAATAATTCATCAAAAATTACGAAAAGCCTTCCTTTCTCTTTGATCTTCAGCGCTGTTTCTTTAATCCTGTTAACCTCGCTGTAAAAATGGCTGTACCCTAAATTAATATCGTCCGATAAATTTATGGTCGTCACAATTCCATGGTAAATCGTTGTTGTCATTTTTTTGGCCGGAACCGGAAAACCGATATGAGCCAGATAAACAGCCAATCCCACCGATTTAAGAAATGTCGATTTTCCTGCCATGTTGGGACCCGTCAAAAAGCAAAGGTTGGAATCGCAATTAATCTCCATGGAATAAGGGACAGCATTGTCCAATAATGGGTGATAAAATCCTTCAATGGAAAATGAAGGCGTAGCTGAATCTGAATAAACCGGCAAAGCCAGACTTTTTTGTTTGGCAACATGTGTAATCGAAATATATCCATCGAGCATGTAAACGGAATTGATGATTTCCAGCAACTCGTCTTTATACTTCTTGCGGAACAGATTGTCCAGCTTATTCAGTTTTGAATACGTTATCTTTAGCCTCTTAACGTATAGTCCTTTAAATTCCTGTTTTTCGGCTATGGTTGTAAAACGTTCGCGGCATTGGGCAAGTTTTGCCGGAATATCATTTTCGGCTATGGTCTTAAATTTTTCTTTTAGGTGAATTAACAAATAAGCCAGTTGCTGAACACCCGATTTTATGACATAATAACTGTTGGTGGGTGTGATTCTGTAAGACAGATTCTGCACAAATGCGTCAAGAAAATTATTCCGTAGCGGAGCAATGTTTAGTCGCTGGTAATGTTCAATGAATTCAAACTGACCGGAACTTATCTTTAAATCGAAACCCGTATCCGACAGAAACTGAATTAATTCGGTTCTTTGTCTCAACTCCCTGATGTCTGTGGTTGGATTTTTCATGAGTTGAAACAGAAATCTCCTGCCACCAACAGTCTTTGTTTGATTATAGAAATCTGAAACAGATTTTCGGGACCTGTTGTCTGAAAAAATTTCCAGGTCTTTTATTGTTTGTTTATCCAAATTAAATTCGATCATTTGCCGGTTGTTATGTTTCTTCCTTAAAAATCTCCGCAATGCGGAGACAATGCCGCAAATCCTTTTCGGACAATAGGCATACACATTATCACTTAAATCGTTTTATCGGAAATATCATCGAAACGTTCTTTTTGTAATCTTTAAATTCATCTCCAAAATCTTTCAGTAATCTCTTCTCTTCTGATAATCTCAGGTGGAATCAATAAAAAGAATATTGTAATTCCAAACATGTATCCGACAATATGTCTTCCGGTTTTCGTCATTGTAAGCACGCCAGGCATCACATTCTACCCGACGTTGCTGCAAATTACAACAATCGTATGAAATTTTGTTAAAAATGCAGTAAAGAATTGGTCTAAATTCGAGGATTTCGGAACATCCTTGATCGGTCGCAGTGAGATTGCTTTCCGTTTGCCTTGCAGCTAATTGAGGGAGTCCCGATGTGCCACAATAAGGTTCACTCCGACATAAACCGGCTGATGAGATCCAGTACTTCATTAAAATTTGTTTCCAGGGCCCAGTGGCCGCCGTCCAGAATGTGGGTCTGCACCTGAAGCAGGTCGCGTTTGTAACAAAAAGCTTCCCTGTTCCTGAAAAGCCATATCTTCCTATTGTCTGGCCACTTCCAACGCTTTTTCCAGGACTTCATCCCGTCCTTCCATCAGTCCTTTCATTGTTCGTTCAACCGGGTAATCAGGGATAAAACCGATCAGATGGTGCCGGCTTCCGTCGTGTTTCAGCACTTTCATACCGGTCCACATGACCGGATATCCGCATGGAAGGTCAATCACATTTACGTCTCCGTTGCATCCCGCTGTTTGCGAACCCACTGTTGTAGCCAGCTTGTAAGCGTCGATAATTCCTAACACCGTTTCATTATTGCTCACATTGAAGGGCGAGATGAGGACGATGCTTTTCGATTTGAAACGTGGCGGAGCCGGCTGCATAGACCAGTTTGTCTTCTCAAACGTCATGTTCTCCCGGTCAGGGCCGGTAATTTCCGGAAAATTCAACCAGGCTGAATTCACTGCGCTGTCTGTCAGATGCGGGATCAGATCAATCAGTCGCCCTCCGAACCGGAAATCGTAAATAACACTTTTTGCCCGGGCCAGTTTATCCATATTCTTCAGCCAATTCACATCCGAACAGGTTGTGGTATTCATATAGAAAATGCCCGGTTCCAGCTCCTTTATCTGCTCGGAAACAGCCTGCCTCTCCTGAACACCATTGTAGAAAATACTCTTGGG
>JBDKTZ010000003.1:0-5285 GCA_039679975.1 Prolixibacteraceae bacterium | reverse complement strand
ATGCCGAAGCGCAGACTACCAATCTGTATAATCGCTTCAGCTCGGCTACAACCGGACTGTTTATCAGTTACGATGCAGGAAGATCGCTTTACGAAGTGGGTGGCGTAGGTGCCGAAGACTATCGCTTCAAAGGCTGGTTTACCCAGGTCAGCGATTCGGACGGCCCGCGATACCAGATCCAGAAATACATGCGCGATGATGATGTGAACAGGCACGACCTGATGGCTCCGGCTATCCGCCTGAGCGAGATGTATTATATTGCCGCCGAAAGCGCGTATGGTACCAACCCGGCCAAAGGATGGGAGTATTTCAATACGGTGCGCTTTAACCGGGGCATCGGAACAAGCCTGAGCGAGGCATCGGGCGTTACGTTCATCACCGAAATCCTCAAAGAATACCGGAAAGAAATGTATGCCGAAGGACAACTATTCTATGCCTACAAGCGGCTGAACCAAAACATTACCAGCCAGTCGAACGTCGTTTATCCGGCCGGCCCGGCAATATACGTGATCCCGCTTCCTGACGATGAGATTGAATTTGGCAACCGATAAATGAAAAAACATGAAGAATCTGATCATACTATCAATACTGGCAATTTTCTTCAGTTCCTGCAGCAAGGAGCCTGAGTTTATATACGATTCGCCCGACAGCGTCTACTTCAATTTCGAAGATACCGCCAGCAGCAAGATTGTATATACCTTTGCCTATAACCCCGAACTGGTCGAGGACACCATCTATCTTCCGGTTAAAATAGCAGGCAAACGCGTATCCTTCGGCAGGAGCTTTAAGATCGCGGTTATCGACTCGGCAACGACAGCTTCACCGTCATTGCACTATGAAGCATTCAAGGAATCTTATGAAATTCCTGCCGATTCGGGAACCTTTTCCCTCCCCATAATCATCTACAACAAAGATCCTGAACTGGATGTATCGACCCTGACACTGGCATTTTCGCTCCAGCCGTCCGATGACTTCAACGTCGGCTTCCCTCATATGATCACCGGAAAAATATCTTTTTCAAACCGTCTGGAACAACCCGGTTGGTGGATCTACTGGATGTCGTCGCTTGGCATGTATTCACGGGTCAAGCATCAGTTATTCCTGATCTCGTCAGGCACCGTCGACATGCCCGACATGTCACAGCCCGATGCCTACCTGCAGATACCAAAAGCGCTTTATCATGTCGCACAATACAAGGCGTTCCTGAGCGATCCGTTTACCTGGGTACAGGATCATCCGGAATACACCCTTTCTGAAAAAGGAAACGGCGATTATGAGTTTTATTTGAAGGAAGCTCCTGAAAAAGCGATCATCCTCAAAAAGGACCAGGGTGCGAATATGTATTATTTCATCGATGAGAACGGACAAAACATTTCCTAATCTGAAAGAAAAATGAGAAGCTTTTTGATTATCATATGGGCAGGGCTCATCCTGCTATCGGTTTCGTGCAGCGAAGATCTCGGGAATTACGATTATACAGAACCGGAAGAACCTGTTGTGACCAAACTCGACAGTGTCTACAAGGTACTCGTCGGCGACCGCCTGGTGATCAATCCGACGGTAACCTTCAGCAATATGGAAAATTTATCGTACGAATGGAAGATCAGCATTCCCGGTGAAATGAGGGAAGATCATTACGAAGGTGCCAAACTGGACATTTTCTTCGGACTGGAAACACAACGGTACAGCGCCCGTTTTACAGTGGTCGACAACAGCAACGGAATGAAGTATTTTTATCCCTTCACGATCGTCGGACAGGCTGCCTTTTCAGAAGGGATCGTCCTGCTCACCTCCAATAGCGGAAAAGCAGAGATTTCATTTATCAGGCCCGATGGCGCCGTGCAATCGAATCTCTATGAACAAATGTATGGAGAACCGCTGCCCGACGGGCCTCTCCAACTCATTGCCCTGCAACACCAGTACATGATGAATCTTCCCTACATCGGCTACTGGATTATTTGTTCCGACCGGAATAATCCGGGCGTGGAACTGGATGTGAACAGCTTCCGGCGGATCAAATACTTCAGGGAAAACTTCTTCGACCAGCCGTCAGGCGAAATCGGTGTTGGAAGCTTTATCAGTCAGCCGGTAGGTACAATGAACGGAGTGATCAACAACAAACTCTATGTGGGAGCATCAACTACTTACTATATCAGCCCGGTTTACGGCTTCTTCGGAGCTCCTGTCCCGGGCGATTACCAGTTGGCATCCTCCTTTATATACAGCGGAGGTTACTATATCGGCTACGATTCCGGCAAAGGCAGGCTGGTGTATTTTGACGGAGGCACTAACTATTACGGAGCCGAATATGAGGCTTCGGGAAGCGCGTTTAATCCCAAATCGCTTAACCTTGACGTCTACACCATGAATATGGTCAGTATGGATGTACATTATCTCATCGGGAAGGACAAGTCGGACGGCAAAGTGTATGAATACAAATTCGGAGTGAAGATGGACCCGAGAGGAATTTCGGCTGTTCAAAAACGGCTCTTCACCAGGCCCGATCTTATCACTGCCAATACCAAGTGGGTATTAACGGGAACGGAAGTATTCTACTTCACTTCAGGGAGCCAGGTGTACCGTTACAACCCCTTAAATGAAGACCTGAGGACTTTAAGCACCGATTTCGGAGGGAAAAACGTAAGTATGCTCAAGCTGGATGAAGACGGCGAAACATTGATTGCCGGAAACGAAGGCAATCTTTACTTCCTGGATATCAGCACCGGAAAGAACGGTGAGATTATCCGCAAGATCACAGGAATTCAGGGTGAACCGGTCGATCTGTACGTAAGGGAAGAATAGACACAAGAAAAACGGAGACGGGAAACCGGAAAACGGAGACAGAAACCGGAGTTCCGTTTGACCTTAAAAAATTAAAATAGACACAAATGAACAGAAAAACACTTTTGATGCTGCTGGGATTGATCCCGGCAGCCGTTATGGGACAAAGTAAAAACTTTACTTTCGAAGGAAAGATCGGGAGCCTGAATCCTCCTGCCAAAGTTTATTTCGAATACATGAACCAGGGTGAAAGCCATATGGATTCGGCACTCATCAAGGACGGAAATTTCTCTTTCAAAGGTACCGCTGACGGGCCGGCTGCGGCACGCATGTTCCTTGATTATAACGGCCAGGGACTTCCGGTTGCAGCACGCGCCGGACATATGCTCCTGTTCTATGTGGAAGAGGGAACGGTCAGGCTTGAATCAAAAGACTCCCTGCAAAACGCAAAATTCATTAATTCTCCGGTTAACGAGGCTCATCAGGTTTATCTTGACAAAACCGGCGGTCCCATACAGGCGCTGGGACAGAAAATGGGCGCCAAATTTGCAGCAGCAAGTCCGGAACAACAAAAGGACACTGCTTTCGTAAACAGCCTGAACCGGGAATACCGCGGACTGATGAGCGAGCGGGCAAAAAAGCAGATGAATTATGTCCGTGAGAATCCGGATTCTTATTTCAGCATCGTTGCCCTTTCTGAAGCGGTTGGTCAGCAAATGAATGTGGCTCAAATTGAGCCCTTGTTTCTGTCATTGAATGAAAAGGTACGAAATTCGTACGACGGAAAAGCATTTGCAAAAAGGATCGAGGCGGCTACGACGACCCGGATCGGGTCCCAGGCCCCCAATTTCACCCAGAACGACGTCAACGACAAACCGGTAAGCTTATCCGATTTCAGAGGGAAATATGTGTTGCTCGACTTCTGGGCATCCTGGTGCGGCCCATGCCGTGCTGAGAACCCCAACCTGGTAAAGGCCTATGCCCAATATAAGGAAAAGGGATTTGAAATCCTCGGCGTCTCGCTCGACCAAAAAGGGAAAAAGGCAGACTGGGTGGCAGCAATCGAAAAAGATGGGCTGACCTGGACCAACGTTTCCGATTTGAGATCATGGAGCAATGAAGCTGCCGTTCTATATGGTGTCCGGGCGGTTCCTCAGAATTATCTGATCGATCCAAAAGGCGTAATCGTGGCAAGCAATCTGCGGGGTGAAGCGCTGGATGCCAAACTAAGTGAAATTTTTAAACAATAAACCATCGTATCACCCGTTTCCTAAACAGAACTTTGAATTCATAAGCATCATTTTTTTAGGGTTGTTTTGAATAAAATAAAAGGATGGCCGCGGTCATCCTTTTCCTTATTGAATAGCTTTTGATCAAAATGACGTATCGGGCTTGACATCATACCCTTTTACTGACTGATGCCCGGTCCCCGCATAATCGGGAAGAAAGCGGTTGATCAGATCGAAGACAGAAATAATCAGGTCCGGAAACATGGCATGGATCAGTTTCCCAAGTTTCGCAGGAAACGACAGGGTCAGGGTTTTCTCCCCTCCCTGCATTGCACTGATAATTTTCCGGGCTGCCCGCTCTGCGCTCATAGCGATTAACGGGTGAGTTGCCGTTGCCGAGAACCACTCATACTCCTTCTCATATTTCCCTTTAACATCGATATTCCGGTGGCTCCCGGTGGTCATTAGTCCCGGATATACACTGGTGACTTTAATGTTATAGTGCTCCATCTCGGCTGTTAATCCTTCCGAGAATCCGGACAATGCAAACTTGCTGACATTATAAGGCAGCAAATGCGGGAAACTGACCAAAGCCGTCACCGAAATAATATTTACAATCCGGCCCGACCGCTGCTCCTTCATGTGGGGAAGAATCCTCCTCACAATGTGGAAAGGTCCCCAGAAATAAACGTCCATTGCACTTCGGTAATCTTCTTCATCAAAAGTCTCCATCGGTCCGACGCTGATTTTGCCGGCATTGTTGATCAGTACGTCAACCGGCCCCATTTTTTCTTCGATTTCCGTGATCATCCGGTCAACCTGCTCCCGATCGGTAATATCGCACTCAATGGCAAGAAACTGCCGGGCCAACGCCGAAAGTTCAGGAGTGACCTTCTCCAGGTCTTCCCTGCTTCTTGAGCAGATCACAACCCGGGCTTTCTTCTCAGCCAGTTGCCGGGCCAGGATCAGCCCCAGTCCGCGGGAACCACCTGTAACAAGCACAACTTTATCTTCCGGGTTATACCAGTTCAGCGAGCGGATGGCCATTTTCAGTGCGGTCGCGGCAACAGCGCTCGCAGCCGCCCCAACCAGCATTTTACTCAACTTTCTTTTTCTCATAGCCTGATAATTTAAATTAGTACTATCTGGTTTCCAGTCCTTCATTTACATTGTTGTTTCTCATGCCTGGCAAAGTCTTAAACTACATTTCGCCTTTGCTCTTGTTTTAATCAAAACCTTCGCTTTATCCTTTAGCGATCTTTTTTATTAAAGTAC
>JBDKTZ010000595.1:0-5400 GCA_039679975.1 Prolixibacteraceae bacterium | reverse complement strand
ATTTATCGTGCATGGCCTTCCAGTTCAGGCCGTGCATATTTTCAACGTAAAAGAAATCGCGCATCTGCCTCCAGCTCTCATCAAAAATCTGCTTCCATTCCTGCTGATAATCAACCCAGGTTTTCATCCGGGAAAGATCAATCGCTTTTTCCAGTTTGGCAGGTTTGGAAGGGGAAGGCAGATCGGTCACATACCAATTGTTCCCCTGCTTCGCGATCATCTTCTTATAATTTGAAGAAATCGAAAAATTGAATTCACCCATGGTGGTTTCCTTCTTTTCCTTCAGATCATAAAATTTCGCCTTTTGTCCGTCTCCGTACTCATTATAGTAAACAACACCTTCCACGCACGAAACGTTATAATAATTGGAAGAACCAATGGGCAATGATACAATCCGGTCTGCTATTCCTTCGAAATCGATCGTAATAGTCTTCTGATCTTTATTCCCGCCTTCTGGTTTCTTTTCTTCCGGTTTTTTACTTTCTTCTTTCTTCTCACCGGCTTCCGTTTTTACCGAATCGTTTTCCAGTGCAAAAGGAGACGGTGTATTCTTTTGAAGAATGGCCAGATAAATCCGGTCCATTTTCGTATAGGCATGATTCCATTCGGTTTGGCTGTATGTCGGGTTGAAATCACGTTCAGAAATAAAGACAATATATTTTCCATCAGAAGAAAAAGAGGGTGAGCCGGAACTGTACCAATTGTCGGTTACATCTCTGATCGATTTGTCATCCAGATTGTAAACCGAAACTTTACCGAAGTCATTATCTGTTTGCTGGGCAAAAGTAAGCCATTTGGAGTCGGGCGACCAGTTGAACGAATACACAGGCCCATATTCGGATTGAAAGACGGTGGTCACTTTTTTTGTTTCCACATCCACGTATTGTAACCTTAGCTTCCGGTCGGTCCATGCTATTTTCTTACTGTCGGGCGACCATTCAATACCAAAGATGTATGAATCGGCTCCTTTTGTAAGCTGCACGGCTTCTTTTTTTCCATCCTGATCCTGCACCCAGATTTCGAACTCTCCCGATTTGTCTGATAAATAGGCCACCGATTTTCCGTCGGGTGACCAGCTTGCGCTTCGCTCATGCACGCCCGACGTTCTAGTCATATTCTGAGTGATACCTTTTTCGGAAGGAACATTAAAAATTTCGCCTCTTGCACTGAAAACAACCCGTTCTCCATTGGGAGCCGGGTCGCCGTCAAAAATCAGACTCGCAGCATCCTTCCATTCATTGCGCGCATAAATGAAGTCATTCTGAATGTAGACGGGAACCTTCACCGGCTTTTTATCTTTTACATTCAATTTATAAATATACCCGCCGTTCTCAAAAACAATAAAATCACCGCCAATCGAGGGAAACTTAATATCATACTCCTTAAAATCAGTCACCTTCTCTTCTTTACCGGTTTTGGTGTTGTATACAAACAGGTTCATCGTGCGGTCACGGTCTGACAGAAAGAAAATCTCGTCGCCTGCCCACATCGGAAAAATATCCTGAGCAAGGCTTGTGGTCACTTTTTTGATGTCTTTTGCCTTGAAGTCAAAGATCCAGATATCGTCGGCCATACCGCCCTCGTAATATTTCCAGGTTCTGAATTCGCGGAATACGCGGTTAAAAGCCATCTTACTCCCATCGGGAGAATAGCTCAAAAAGCCTCCTTCAGACAGAGGTAATTCGGTCGATAGTCCTCCTTCTGATGAAACATTAAAAAGCTGCCCTTTAAACGCATTAAAACTTTGTTTCCTCGAACGGTAAGTAATCTGCTTTCCATCCGGAGTCCAACCCATCACGATATTGTTCGGTCCCATCCGGTCGGAGATCAGGTCACGGTCAAGCGTAGCCGTATAGGTAAGCCGTTTCGGAACACCACCCCCCGCGGGGATCACAAACACTTCCGTGTTTCCGTCGTACTGGCCGGTGAATGCAATTTGACCTCCATCCGGGGAGAAGCGGGCAAACATTTCATAACCCGCATCGCTGGTCAGCTTACTTGCAGTTCCTCCATCAGCCGAAACAGTGTAGAGATCACCTGCATAAGTAAAAACGATCTGATTCCCGGAAATTGCAGGAAATCTTAGCAACCTCGCTTCAGATGGCGCTCCGGCGACAGAACCCGCCCATAAAACGACTGTAAAAAAAAGAAGTAATCGAAATCTGTTCATTTTGCTCATGTTTTGTAATAAGTATTTTTCCTCTAAACCAATACTAATTTAGTCTGTTTCTTTCCCAAATGATTACAAAGAAAAGAATGAATCAGTTGTCTTAAAAGGACGAATATCATCTAAAAAGTTAATTCAATATGAAATTGTTCATAAAAACCAATCTTCACAAGCCTACCGGTAGGACGATTATCCTATTTTGGAATTAAAAATAAACATAATGATTCGATTGACGGTTATCAGACATGGAGAAACAACAGCAAACGCATCTCAATTATGCCAGGGACAGCAACCCGGTGAATTATCGGAAAAAGGTATCAGACAGGTAAAGTTACTTGCTGAAAGGATGCGCAATGAACCAATTGACATCCTGTATTCCAGTGATTTAAAACGGACGATGGATACGGCCCACGGTATTATCGCGTTTCATCCGGGACTGGCAGTTATTCCCGATCCTTTATTACGCGAACGGTACATGGCTTCCTGGGAAGGGAAAGCACTGCTTCCGGGTTGGAAATGGGAAGATGTTCCCGTTGAAGCAGAAACCAACGAAGCCATGATGAACAGGGCCATTCTCTTTATCGATAAGATCATGTCTCTTCATGACGGCAAACATGTAGTTGCCGTATCGCATGGGGGGATGATCCGGGCGTTCCGCACGCTGCTGTCCGGATCACCGCTGTCACAGTTCCTTGTTTGGGAAGAGGCGCCCAATACTTCGATCAGCCGGTTCGAACTTCACGGGAAGCAAAATTTCTCAATTTTGGAAGTGAATAATGCAGCCCATTTATGATGAAAGTGAGCGATTAATGACTGATGAACAATGCAGCCGGCGAAGCCCTGAATTGGTTCCGGAATGCCTGGTATCTCAAACCTGGGCACCCGACCAATTACCCGGTTTTTAGCTCGACATTTCCATGCCGCCATTGGGATGCATAAACTGCCCCGTGATATAGGAACTGTCTTCGGAAGCCAGAAACACATAGCATGGAGCTACCTCACAGGGCTGGCCGGCCCGTTTCATCAGCGATTGTTTTCCGAAATCCTTGTTGTCCTCGAACGTAGAAACGATCAGCGGTGTCCAGATGGGGCCGGGAGCAACGCCATTGACCCGGATCCCCCGATCGGACAGATTCCTTGCCAAAGCGCGGGTAAATGACGTGATCGCTCCTTTCGTTGCCGAATAATCCAGAAAATGAGGACTCCCGTAATACGCTGTCACACTTCCGGTGGTAATAATACAATCGCCTTCTTTCATATATTGCAAAGCAGGCTTCGCGAAATAATACATCGAGAATATGTTGGTGCGAAAGGTTTTTTCCATCAAATTAAGATCAAGTTCCTGAATGTCGGGCGTAGGATGTTGTTCTCCGGCATGAAGAACCAGTATATTCAGCTTCATAAAATGCCCTACGGTTTTTTCAACGGTAGTTTTACAAAATCCGGCATCTCCTATGTCGCCGCGAAACAACAAACATTCCCTTCCTTCTTTCTCAACAAGACGTTTGGTTTCCTCTGCATCCCGGTCTTCCGACAGATAAACGATCGACACGTCTGCCCCTTCCCTGGCATAATGAACAGCTATGGCCCGTCCGATACCCGAATCGCCACCGGTAATCAGCGCCACCTGATCCAGTAACTTATAGCTTCCCTGGTAACCATCCCGGATAAAAACAGGCTGAGGATCCATCAGGTGTTCATGCCCCGGTACCTCCTGCGTTTGCTGATGAATATTTTCAGATGCTTTCTTATAATCTCCCATGATATCTAAAATTTTAGTTTTTGTTATTAAACAGGATACCAATAGTGTACCGAGACGGGACAGCCTGCGAATACTGTGTTCGATGGGCAAGCGAGAGGTCGTTCATTCCACAAAGCGGGGAAAATATTCATCAGGAGTCAAGAATCGCTGATCCGGACTTCCCTGACAAATGATTTCTTCTTAATTTAGCTGGAACCAAACAATGAAGTTATGAAACAAGCCACAATAGTCTATAACGTCAAAGATGTCAGAACAAGATTATAATCATGGCTGTTTGATAGCAATAAAATGTTAACATATGAAATTTGGACAGGTAGAAAACTCAGAAACAATCGATTTCCGTTTACCGGAAGACCATCCGCGAACTGCAGAAATTCTGCAGAAAGCCGGCGATAAAAAACTTGAAGCCTACGTAGGTTGTGCAAAATGGAATAAAACTGATTTGAAAAATTTTTATCCCCGTGGCACCAAGGATGAACTGACATACTATGGCACGCAGTTTAATTCAATTGAACTGAATGCCACCTTTTACAATATGTACAACGCTGACCAGATTGTTGGCTGGAAAGAAAAAACACCTGCTCATTTTAAGTTCTTTCCAAAGGTGAATCAGATGATCAGTCACATGAAACGCCTGAATAATACCGATACTCTTGTTGAAGAATACTGCGACAGCATCAGCAATTTCGAAGAAAAACTGGGCATGGTCTTTTTACAGTTGCACAATAACTTCGGCTATAAAAACTTTGATAAGCTGGCCCATTTTATCGACATATTCCCGAAAGCCATTCCTCTGGCAGTGGAGCTAAGGCATACCGAATGGTTTACTGACGAAAAGATTGCCAATGAAATGAGTGCTTATTTTGAAAAGCACAACACCACCCATGTGATCGTCGACACGGCCGGCCGGCGGGATATGCTGCACATGCGTCTGACCACGCCTGTGACTTTTATTCGTTACGTAGGTTCCAATGAACCTCAAAGCGATCGCGAACGGCTTGACTTCTGGGTTGAACGGCTGAAAAAATGGGTTGATCTGGGCTTAAGGGACATTTATTTTTTTGTTCATCAAAATGTTGAGAAGGAATCGCCGTTATTAGCGGCTTATCTGGTCGAAAGGCTTAACAAGGTATTTGGCATGGATCTGAAGATCCCCGCAACCCTGGGCAGTCCGGATACGCTGTTTTCTTGATCCTGACAATAGTATAACGTATGGTATTCTATCATCGTGATCAGGCTGCCGTTGCAAAGCAGGAGTTTCGGCATGACATCGAAACCGGTAACGGAAATTCAGTTTAACAAGCAGTTAAAACAACATCCGTTAAACTATCCTGATCAAAAAGAGTCTAATTTCCGAAATCCCGGTCGCCATTCCGGACTATATTCTCTTAACCGACCTGCGTATGCGATTAAAAATACTCAGCACACTTTTGTTTTGCTCTTCTGTTTTCGCGTATGGACAAACCACTTT
>JBDKTZ010000484.1:0-9982 GCA_039679975.1 Prolixibacteraceae bacterium | reverse complement strand
AGGCCATCAGGTTTCCCGATCATTCAAGAGTTATTTTAAATACAAACAGCTCGGTGAGCTATTCAAAATACTGGTGGAATCGGAAAGTAAAGTTACAGGGAGACGCATACTTCGAGGTAGAAAAAGGAAAGAAGTTCATAGTTAAAACGAAAGAAGGTGAAATCAGCGTCATGGGAACACGATTTCAGGTTTGTGAAAACAATAATAAGCTGGTCGTCAGTTGCTACGAAGGAATGGTCAGACTGAAGTGCGGAACGCACGATCAGCCGATTGGAGCAGGTTTTTCTGTAGAATACGGAAAAAACAAACGCCCGGTACTGTCAACGATCCAAATGAAATATCCGGAATTCGCCCGTTTTAAACGGAATTTTTCGGGTGAAGAACTTCGGCAGGTAATTGCTGCGGTGGAAGAGTTCTTCCAGATCAGGATCCAACTGGCAACGACCGGTCACAAATACTTTTCCGGAAATATCGAAACAGCTGAAGCAGAAACGGTTGTCCGGATCATCTGTCGTTCCCTGGACCTCAACTACATGATCGACCCGAACAGGAATATCATTATCAACGATAAAAATTGAAGCAAAATGAAACAAAAAACTATGAAACGTATGAAAACAACACTAAGACTAACGATTGTGCTGCTGGCTGCTGTCGTAACAGCATTCTTCACAGCATGCACCGAAGATGAAAACATGGGCAACGAAAATGAAAAAGGAACCATTTCCATGCTGCTGACCGATGCTCCTTTCCCGGGTGATCAGGTTGCCGAAGCCAATATTGTGATCGACCGAATTGAGATCCGCAAAGACAAGGATCCTGAAGTTGGAGACACCGCTGAATTTTTTCTGGTTTCTGAAGAATTACAGGAATTTAATCTGCTGGACCTCCGGAACGGAATTACGTCACAAATTGGAGAAGCAGAACTGGAAGCGGGTATCTATGACCAGATCAGGCTTCATATCGTTGAAGCAAATATCGTTCTGAACGACGAGGAAAATACGGTTTTTGATCTGAAGATCCCAAGCGGAACCAGCAGCGGCTTAAAGATCAACATCGTCAATGGCCTCGAAGTTACCGGCGGATCAACAAATACGCTGATCCTCGATTTCGATGTGAGCAAATCGTTTGTGGTACAAGGAAATGCAAAAGCGGCGAAGGGCATTAAAGGTTTTATTTTTAAACCGGTGATCAGGGCAACCGTTGACGATCTCGCCGGCGCCATCGACGGGATTGTGGCTACCGGTGAAGCCAACACAGCGCTTCCCAATGTCCCGGTTGAAATTCTTCAGGATACAACAGTCGTATCAACGGCCATTACTGATGAAAAAGGATATTACGCCGTCATTGGCCTGCTTCCCGGACAATATTGGATAAGAATTGATGCGGAGGGATATCAGTTATTCGAGCTCGACGGCGTGCTTGTCGAAGAAAAAGAAACTACCATGGTCGATATCCATCTGCTTCCCCTGCCCCCGGCAACTACGGAATAGAAATGCTATTTGGGAAGAAAATAGCTCTTTTTAACACCGATGAGGCCATTCCAAACAGATGGCCTCATTTTATGAAAAACCTGTTGCGTAAAACATCTTCCCGGATGTTGTCAGCCGGCAGGTCTCGTTTTATTTCAGAATCTCCATTCAATACCGGTATTCACACTCATGCGCTGAAGAGAACCGGAATTCTTTTCATAGACTTTGTTGGCAAAAAGAGTATAATCGGGAGAAAGTGTAAAGCCCAGATGACTGTTGTAGTTATATTTAAAAATAGCGCTTCCTGTAAAGCCTGAATTTTTGTCCCGGTAATCCGATTTTACAAGAACATACCGTCGGGAGTAGTCACCGTTCGCATAGTTCGTTTCGCCGTCCGATGTGATCACATATTCCAGTCTTAATCCAGGCGACAGGAATAATTCAAATTTTTTCAGGGACCATACCCGGAAATCCAATCTTGGGTTGAATGCCACATTATAAAGTGTTCTTTCCGATTTCAATGTGCTTGATTTCTGACCAAAACTATATTGAACATACCTGGATTCTAAACGAAACCTGACCTTGTCCGAAAACCGGTAACCCAGATCCAGCCCTGCGTTGTAATCAGTTCTCCCGTTTTCGAATTTCTCGTAATTGTTCGGCGTATAATACTTGTTGAAGTTATAGTCAAGGCCTCCATTCAGGTTAACAAAAAATCTGGATTGCGTGAATCCTGAAAATGCGCATAACACGCAGAATAACACGATGTAAAGCTTCTTCATAATAGTTGAATGTTTATTTTGTGAATATTCAGCTCATCAAAGATGGAGCCAAAATTTACGTCTCAAAAGCCAAAAGACAAGTGATCTCGACAAAGGTATTATTTTTATAGATAGCCACTCCATATTCAACGACGTTTGCGATCAGAATTTAAACAAAAAGGAGACCTTCTTTAGAAATTGGCGAATTCCAATTTTCAGACTACTTTTGTCGATCAATTCGAAGAGAGCATGAAGAGAGTAGTGATCGGATTATCGGGAGGGGTTGATTCAAGCGTGGCCGCGTATCTGCTAAAGCAACAGGGATACGACGTAACTGCGTTGTTCATGATCAACTGGCACGACCGAACCGGCACATTGACCGGGCAATGTACCTGGGAAGATGATGCACTGATCGCAGAAATGGTTGCAAAAAAACTGGATATCCCTTTTCATATCGTTGACCTCAGTAAGGATTACAAACAACGGGTAGTCGATTATATGTTCGGGGAATACCGTAACGGACGTACTCCCAATCCGGATGTACTCTGTAACAGAGAGATCAAGTTCGACATTTTCATGAGTGAATGCATGAAATTCGGAGCTGATTATGTAGCCACCGGACATTATTGCCGGAAATCCGGATTCGATCATGAGGGAACAAAGATTTATCAGCTTCTTGCCGGAACCGACCCTAATAAGGATCAGAGTTATTTCCTCTGCCAGCTCAATCAGGAGCAGCTCCGTAAATCGCTGTTCCCCATAGGCCACCTCTTAAAACCCGAAGTTCGCCGCATTGCCACCGAACAACAATTGCCCACGGCGGCCCGGAAAGATTCGCAGGGAATTTGTTTTGTAGGTAAAGTAGACCTGCCAACCTTCCTGCAGCAGCAACTGGAACCAAAAACGGGAAACGTCATTGAAATTTCGGCTTCATTTACAGAAAAGAAAAAACAGGTTGAGAAAACAACCGACAATTTCAAAAAACTCTGTTTTTCCTATCCCTATAAGCCTTGGAACGGAAAGGTGATCGGGGAGCATCATGGTGCTCACTTTTATACGATAGGACAGAGAAAAGGACTGAATATAGGCGGACATGCCGATCCTCTTTTTATTATTGGAACAGATGTTGCCAGGAATATCATTTATGTGGGCGAAGGGACAAACCATCCGGGACTGTTTCGTCCCGGTCTATTTGTTCCCTTACAGCAAGAGCATTGGATCAGGCCCGATTTATCGATGAAAACGGACGAAGTGAGACGATATGATATCCGGATCCGCTACAGGCAGCCACTGGAAAAGGCAAGTGTCTATCAGCGCAATGAGGGATTGTATATGATTTTTGATGAAGAGCAAAGAGGTGTAACCCCCGGCCAATTTGCGGCATGGTATGACGGAGATGAACTGATCGGATCGGGAGTGATCGCCTAAATAACGCGCCGGCTCTGATCTTTATACTTTTATTCCAAATTTGGTTAACTTTGGACGACAATATCTAAAAATATCCACATGATCAAATCTATGACCGGCTATGGAAAAGCCGAATTCGAGACAGACAATAAAAAGATAACCATCGAACTGAAATCGCTTAACAGCAAGCAAATTGATATCAATACGCGAACCCCCATGTTATACAGGGAAAAAGAACTCATTATCAGAAAAGAGATTTCAGAAAAACTCATCCGTGGTAAAATAGATTTTTCTCTCTTCATTGAAGATCATGGGATGGAAAGCAATTCGGCGATTAATGAACCGATTGTGACCAGCTATTTCAATCAACTTAGCAGTATCCAGAAAAAATTGGGCTTACCCGTCACAGAGCAGATCATGCAGTCAGTAATGCGCCTTCCTGATGCCGTTAAAACTGTCTTTGACGAGATTGATGAACAAGAATGGCAAACGATTTTTGCCCAGGTACAACTGGTTATTCAGGCAGTCGATCAGTTCCGGATACAGGAAGGTGAAGCGCTTAGCCGCGACATCCGCGCCAATATTGCAGAAATCCAGCAATTATTCAAACAGATCGATCCATTCGAGGAACAACGTATTGTCAACATCAAAACACGCATTCTCGAAAGTCTGAATGAAATTAACATCAACGGGAATATGGACAAAAACCGCTTTGAACAGGAGTTAATTTATTATCTTGAAAAACTGGATATCAACGAAGAAAAAGTACGTCTCACCAATCATTGCGAATATTTTCTGGAAACGCTCAACAGTCCTGGTGATGCAGGTAAAAAGCTGGGCTTCATTGCACAGGAAATCGGTCGTGAAATTAATACAATCGGCAGTAAGGCCAACGAGAGTCACATGCAGCGCATCGTCGTGCAAATGAAAGATTCCCTGGAAAAGATCAAGGAACAACTGCTGAATGTGTTGTAAGTTAAAGGTTTAAAGTGACAATCAGTTTCAATGAGCAAGGGAAAACTAATCATATTTTCAGCGCCCTCAGGAGCAGGGAAGACCACGATTGTAAAACATCTTCTGAAACAAAACGCAGCTCTTGAATTTTCAATATCGGCCACCAGCAGGGCTCCGCGGATCTCAGAAACCAATGGAGTCGATTACTATTTCTTAAGCGAGGAAGAATTCAAAAGTAAAATAAACAACAATGAATTTCTGGAATGGGAAGAAGTTTATCCGGGAACTTATTATGGTACGCTGATATCGGAAGTTGAACGGATCAGGGACAAAGGGAAGCACGTGATTTTCGATGTCGACGTGGTGGGCGGCACAAACATCAAAAAATTCTATGGTGAGGACGCGCTGGCTGTTTTTATCCAGCCGCCTTCCGTTGAAGAATTGAAGCTTCGGCTGATCAGACGATCGACTGACTCTCCCGAAATTATCAGGAAAAGAGTAGAAAAAGCAGCCTATGAAATGACATTTTCCTCTAACTTTGATGTGATATTAGTTAATAACGACCTTCAGCGGGCATTGTCCGAGGCCGAAAAGATCGTAAAAGCGTTTATCCAAGAGACGAAGAATGTTCACTAACAGCTAAAAGCCAACAGCTAACAGCTTCCTGCTATGAAGATAGGTTTGTATTTTGGAACTTTTAACCCGATCCATATTGGTCATATGGCAATCGCCAATTACATGGTCGAATTTACCGAAATACAACAGCTTTGGTTCATTGTCAGTCCGCAAAATCCGTTTAAGGAAGAAGCGCATTTACTGAAGGATTATCACCGGCTGGCAATGGTTAACCGGGTCATCGAAGATGATAATCGTTTCCGGGCATCGAATATTGAGTTTAAGCTTCCCCGCCCCTCCTATACCATCGACACTCTTGTCTATCTGCAGGAAGCTCATCCCGGTCATGAATTTTACCTGCTCATGGGTTCAGACAATCTAAAGCACTTTCACAAATGGAAAAATGCCGATGAAATACTGAAAAATCATCACATACTGGTTTATCCCCGTCCCGGCGATCAGACGCCGCGCATAGAACTTCATCCGCATATTCATATGGTGAATGCTCCCCTGATGGAGATTTCAGCTTCCTTTATCCGCCAGGCGGTTGCCGACGGAAAAAACATCAGCTATTTCATGCCCGATAAGGCCTACCGGTACATGACCGAAATGAATTTTTACCGCAAACCCTAAATAACAAGCTACCGAATTAAAAAGAGTACTGATCATCATCTTAATCACAAAAAGTTGATTTAAATTAGCATGAATAAAAATAACACCTTAAACACCATTTCTATGAATTCCCGTTTGCTTAGTTTGTTCGTGCTTATGCCCGCTATTTATGCATGCAGTCAGAAAGAAATTGCCATGATCAGGAATCCTCTGTCCGAACCGGTCAATGAATTGGTGTGTGAACTTGATTCGGTCCAACTGATACAATCGATTACTTCAATTCCCGACAGTGAACTGGTTGCATATGACGGGAAAAAAGAAATCCCGGCGCAGGTGATCCGTAAAGACGGAAAAGTGTTGTCAATCCTGGTACAAACTGATTTTTCCGCGAGCGAACAAAAAAAGATCATTCTTCAGCGGGGAACGCCAAAGGCATTTTCTGCGAAAACGCAGGCAGAGATATCGGTAAAAGACGGGGGTGAATGGGTTTGGGTAAAAAAGAAAAATGGGAATGAACAATATGAGTACGTGGGCGGAGACTGGAAAGATGTAAAGTCGCTGAAAGTAGACAAAAAACATACTGATCATTCTTTTGATATTCGTTATGAAGGACCTGGATGGGAATCGGATAAGATCGGGTTCCGCTTTTACCTGGACTGGCGGAATGCCAACGACATCTTCGGAAAAAAAACCAGCAAACTTATTCTTCATAAAGTAGGCCTGGATGGCTTTGACTCCTACCACAAAATGAGCGATTGGGGGGCAGACATCCTGAAAGTAGGTGAGTCGCTGGGTATCGGCACAATTGCCCACTGGGCCGATTCGGCCGCCAATCGGATAGCGAAGACAGACAGTTTGTATAGTGAAGTTTCGTATAGTGGTTTGCTTGAATCAAAGGTCACCACAAACTATTACGGATGGGAGTTTGCCAATGGTAAAACCGACCTGATATCCGAGCTTTCCATTCGCGCGGGCAGCTACCTCACCAAAGCGCATTTAACGACTACCGGTCCCATCGATAATATTTGCACGGGCATTGTCAAAATGGATAGTACAATCGTCTTGAATTCTTCAGCATCAGAAGGAGAATGGCAATACCTGGCCACCTTTGGCAAACAAAGCCTCGAAAATGATAAAATGGGTTTATTCGTCTTTTTCAGAGGAAAAGATCTCACCGAAAATACGGAAGATAAGTACAGCCATATTGTTGTTCTGAAGCCGGAAAAGAATGAGATCACTTATTATTTTGGCGGTATCTGGGAGCAAGATGCCTCAGGCATCAACTCTATTGAAGGTTTTAAACGCTTTCTGGATAGGCATCAGGCTTTATTGGATGCAAAAATAACTCAGTGAAAAAGAAACTAAAATCAGGAAGAGTTTCTTTTCTGACGTGTACAGCGCCTGTATTTATGAACATATTCTCCGGCAGTCTTGTTTGATAATTCAGCTATTTAAACAACATGCACGACGAGATAAAAACATATGACTTGATTACCGGCACAGGAACAAGTACTGATTTCATTCTGAAAAGCATGGCCGATTTGTATGAATTATCGGGAGGTAGTCCTGACAGGCCTCACCGTCATAACTATTTTACAATTCTGCTGGTTAAAGAAGGCAAGGGCAAACACATCATCGATTTTAAAGAATACGAGCTGTCGGGTAACAGTCTGCATTTTATCCATCCCGGGCAGGTTCATCAGGTTATCGCGGCTGAAAAACCCGAAGGGTGGGTCATCAATTTCACCAGGTTATTTCTGATCCGGAATCAGATTCCCGATCAGATGATCGAGGATGTTTATCTGTTCAACAAGCACAGCGAATCTCCTCCACTCCCTATCCCTGCTGGCCAATTTGACCAGTATCTCGATATCATCCGACAGATCAGGCATTACGACGGTATTGATATCGAATATAAAAAAGAAGCGCAGGGCGCTTTATTGAAATTGCTTTTGATCCAAAGCAATAACCACTGCACCCGTTATAAAAACGAAAATCCGCAAGCCATTGAAACCGGCAATCAGCTGGTCAGGCGTTTTAAGGAACTGATTGACACGCATTATCAGGAGTATCATAAAGTTTCGGATTATGCCGAGATGCTGGCCGTAACCAGCGACTATCTCAATAAGCTGGTCAAAACCCTTACCGGAAAATCGGCCAAAGAATACATTCTCGATCGCATTCTGATTGAAGCCAAACGGGTTTTACTGTTTACTGAACTCACAAACAAGGAACTTTCGTATAATCTGGGATTTGAGGAACCGGCGCATTTCAGTAATTTTTTCAAGCGATACAGCGGCACGTCACCGCTCGATTTTCGCAATTCGGCTCGTCAATCCTGATTTTTGCAATCTCCGTCCTGATTTTCGTACGGTGAAGCCAACAACATCGCCGTACCTTTGTATCATCAAGCAATGAGGAAATCAATAAAAAGAAAGGACAATGAATCATGAAAACTGTATTTCATCAGGCAAACACGCGGGGGCATGCCGACCATGGCTGGTTAAACAGTTACCATACCTTCAGTTTTGCCAATTATTACAATCCTGAACGTATCCATTTCGGCGCCCTGCGGGTATTGAACGACGACACCGTCATGGCGGGAAGAGGTTTTGGAAAACATCCGCACGACAACATGGAAATCGTATCGATCCCGCTGGCGGGCGATCTGGAGCACAAAGACAGCATGGATAATCACGTTGTTATTCGTGAAGGTGATGTTCAGGTGATGAGCGCCGGTACAGGAATCTTTCACAGCGAGTATAACCTGAATAAAGATAAAGAAGTCAGGTTCCTTCAGATATGGATTTTCCCGGACCGAAAAAATCTGACACCCCGATATGATCAGATCTCACTGCGGGATGTGGAAAAAGAAAACGAATTTTATCAGATTCTTTCTCCCAATCCTGACGATCAGGGTGTTTGGATTTATCAGCAAGCCTGGTTCCATATGGGCAAATTCACAGAAAACAAGATTGTCGAATACCAGTTAAAAAACAAAGACAATGGCGTGTACGTGTTTGTATTAGAAGGGAAAGCAACAGTTGCAGATCTGGAACTGGGAAGAAGAGACGGACTGGGAGTCAGCGAAACCTCTTCCCTGTCGTTTGACATAAAAAGTGAAACTCAACTTTTATTGATGGAAGTACCCATGAATTTTTAAATATGAACCATAAAAATGAATAAAATGAAAACAATGTTAGTATTGATGAGCCTTGCAGTAAGCGGCAACTTGAGTGCGGAAGAACTTAAAGCCAATCCCGAAAAAACAGAGGTTACCTGGCTGGGAAAGAAAGTGACCGGCCAGCACAACGGAACGATCGCATTGAAAAGCGGAACAATGACTATTGAAAATAATGCCATTATATCCGGAAAATTCGTCATTGACATGACGAGTATTAAAAACGTGGATCTGACCGATTCCGAGACGAACGGGAAGCTGGTGGGGCACCTGAAATCGGATGATTTCTTTTCGGTTGAAAAATATCCTGAAGCCACCCTGGTAATTAAAGAAAAAGCAAAGTTTAAGGATCAAACAGCACATGTAAAAGGTGATCTCACCATAAAAGGGACCACCAATCCGGTCGAATTCGACGTAAAAAAAGACGGCGATGTGTATACCACCGCAATAACAGTTAACCGCGCCAGGTATAACGTCCGTTACGGATCGAAATCATTCTTCAACGATCTGGGAGATAAGGTGATTTATGATAATTTCGAGATCGGTGTTAAGTTAGTTATGCAAGACTAAATATCAAAAGGTGGCAGACATAAAGTCTGCCACCTTTTCTATTTTATCAGGAAATCAAACATTTTCCGTCCTTCCAGGAAACCTTCAAGCCTGTCGCCCATCGCCACGGGGCCTACGCCCGAAGGAGTGCCTGTATAAATCAGATCGCCGATCTTGAGGGTAAAGTAATTTGAAATGTGGCTGATCAATTCATCGATCGTGAATAACATCCAGGACGAATCGCCCCGTTGCACGGTCACTCCATTCTTTCTGAGTTCAAATTTTACGGCGTTCATATCGGGCAAATCTGCTTTTTGAATAAAGTCGGCGCTAATCACTGCCGACCGGTCAAAAGCCTTGCTTTTTTCCCAGGGCAGCCCCTTATCTTTTAATTTATTTTGCAAATCCCGTGCTGTAAAATCGATGCCCAGTCC
>JBDKTZ010000075.1:0-2631 GCA_039679975.1 Prolixibacteraceae bacterium | reverse complement strand
GCCAGTAGGCAACAGCAAAACGCAAATGTTCTTTCATCGATTTCCCGCTTACGATCCGGTTTTCATCATACCATTTAAATGCAAGCGGATTTTTTGATTCCGGACCTTCATAGCGGATTTGTCCAATGCCCGGAAAATACTCTTTATTTCCTTTAAAAGTGGTCATAATATAATTGTTAAGTTGTTAAATTCCCATATTATTAAGTTGTTGTATTGCAAAGAGCACAGAGAAAACAGAAAACGGATTCTCAGATTGCTGGATTACCGGATTCTCAGATTCATCGAACATCCGAATATCTGAATATCTTACTGTCTTTCTTTCATCCTGCTTCTTATGTCTTGTGTCTTGATACTTGTGTCTGTATTACTCCTCGCTGCTCATTGCTTTTTCCAATTGTCCCTTCCAGATTTCATAAGCTATCTGATAGGCGTCGGTTTTTCCGGAATCGGGTTCAACGACCTCCAGTTTCTTAAGGTTTGTAAAAGCTTCAGCCGGCGATTTATAGAAGCCGGAACCGATGCCGGCCCCCCTTGCGGCGCCAATGGCGCCGTCGGTATTGTATAGTTCAATGGTCGCTCCGCTTACCGCAGCCAGGACTTCCCGGAACAGCGGACTCAAAAACATATTCGCTTTGCCGGCGCGGATTACCTGGCTTTCAATTCCCATGTTCTTCATGATATCCATGCCATACCTGAACGAGAAGGCAATACCTTCCTGCGCAGCCCGGTATAGATGGGGAGCCTGATGGATATTGAAGTTGATACCTGAAAAAACTGAACCCGGATTCTGATTTTTTAAGACACGTTCAGCTCCGTTTCCAAACGGAAGAATGGTAAGACCTTCAGATCCTATGGGAACTGCTGAAGCAAGATCATTCATTTCTTCATACGAAATCCGGTTTCCTCCAACCGTTTTGTTCAACCAGGAATTCAATATTCCGGTTCCGTTGATACACAGAAGAACTCCTAAACGGGTTGAATCGCTGGTGTGGTTAACGTGCGCGAATGTATTGACGCGCGATTGCGGATCATAACGAACTTTTTCGCTGACGCCGTAAACCACTCCTGAAGTCCCTGCAGTCGTTGCGATCTCTCCGGGATTCAGCACATTCAGTGAAAGTGCATTATTGGGCTGATCGCCTGCGCGGTAACTGATCTTAATACCTTTAACAAGTCCCAGTTCACGGGCAGCTTCTTCAGAAACTTCCGATTGCACCGAAAAAGTCGGGACAATTTCCGGGACCATGCTTTCATTGAACCCATAATGATTGAGCAATATCCCGGCTAATTTGTTTTCCCTAAAATTCCACATGATCCCTTCCGAGAGACCGCCGGCAGTCGTTTGAATCCTCCCGCTGAGCTTCATGGCAATATAATCGCCGGGCAGCATGAATTTGTCAATACGCGCATAGAGCCCGGGTTCATTGTCCTTCACCCACTTTAGTTTTGATGCGGTAAAATTACCAGGCGAATTTAAAAGCGATTCAAGACATGTTTGTTCTCCTATTTCCCGAAAGGCCTGATTGCCGATCTGTGAAGCACGGCTGTCGCACCAGATGATCGACGGACGTAAAACCCGTTGCTGCCGATCCACCAGAACCAATCCGTGCATTTGGTAGGAAATACCAATGGAGTCGATTTCGGCAGGCGAAATTGCTGCCTTATGAATCACTTCAGCAACAGCCAGCTTCAGATTCGCCCACCAATCTTCAGGTTCCTGTTCCGCCCATCCTGCCCGGACAGCCTTGATCTTCATCTCTTTTTTTGGATAAAACGCGGAGGCCACGCATGCGCCCGATGCGCCTTCGACGATACAAGCTTTTACCGACGAGCTTCCGATGTCAAAACCTAATAAGTACATTTTTATGAAGGTTAAAAAGTTTTCCGTTCTGTTCTGGTATGCCAGACAAATTTAGATTGCTTGTGGACCATTTCAAAATTCAGGGAAATGTTTTAAAACATGCGCTGCACGGAGGACATAGAGCAGGGGAATGGAGAAGACTAAAGAGAGCTTCTGATCTTCATGCTGGTTGGGATCTGGATCCGGACCGGCTCTCCCTGGACTGCAAATTCAGCGGCTTTCTTACCCATTAATTCGAAATCGGTCGAAATGACAGTTATGCCATCTTTGACATACTTTTTCATAGGCGTTTCATTATAAGATATTACACCCACATCTTTACCGGGAACCAGATTTTTTACAGAGCACTGATCCAGGAAACGGGCCAATGTGCGATCACTGACCAGCAAGTATAGTTCACCTTTTTGCACATCAAATTTTTTTGCCTGTCGCAGCACCTGGTACTGAAGTCCGTGATCCTTTCCAAAACGTTCAAACCAGGTGATCGATTCCTGAGGATGATAAGTAAATTCAGGATATAAATAAATAAAGCGTTTGTAATTTCGGATCAGTTGCAGATGATCGCGGAGCGAATTATACAATGTTTCTCCGAAATCCTGATAAACCACTGACATGTCTGAGGTTGAGTGTATCCTCCAATCGATGACGAGTAGTCGTTCGCGGGGGATCCGGCTGATAATTTCAGGAACACGGGGATGATCAAAATTCATAACGACGTAGCGGGTATATTTTCCAATGCTTTCCTGGATTACCTTATCAAATATGTTGAT